>NZ_NXLS01000011.1 GCF_003364315.1 Helicobacter ganmani
TCTTTATAAAAGCGGTTTTGTCCTTGAGCTTCTGCTACAACTTTATGAAAAACCGCAACATTCTTTAACCCTCTTTGTTTATAAAGCTCTCGCATTCTGCCTAAAATGGAAGCTTCTTTTATACTCCACTCCTGCAAAGCAAAAAAGTTAGAAAAGACAATCACGCAAACTTTCTTTTCACTCCCTTTTTTAAAGCTTCTTAACTCAATGCGTTGCACAAATGCCCTTAGCTCTTGTAAGTCTTGCAAGGAATCAAAAACCAATTCCCGCAAAGCTTCTTGTTTTGTAACCATTTTTACCCCTTTCTTATTCTTGTGCCTTAAAATTAGCCTTAAGCTCTGCTACATTATCGGGGTGTATTTCAATGTTATCAAAATTTTGATAACCTTTATTATGATACCATTTCCCCAATGTTCCGTCTGTATATAGCTTTAGATAAAATATGCACCCGTCCCACTCTCGCTCTTTTGTCTCATAGTGCAAAGGGTCTGGCGCACTCATTAACTCGTTATAGGCGTCTTGCAATGTTTCCATATAGCTATTAAAGTTTTTCATTTACCACCCCCTAAAAGCAAAAAGAGGGCTGAAAATGAGATTCTAAGTCTCTCCGCTCTTTGTTTAAAGCGATATTGCGCTTTTCCAAATTCTCTTTAATAAAAGCCATTCGCGCCTTATGTTCTTTTTGTTGTTTAAGCTCTAGCAAAAACCCCCTAATGTTGCGTAAAATCTTACTTTTAAAAAGAATTTTGCACCTTGTTTGGCTTGTCGTGCTTAAATCCTTGTAGATAAAAAAGCCGTTCTTGGAAGTGTGATAAAAATTTAATCCCAAAGATTCCGCTAAAATTGTAACTGCTTTTCTTGAAGCTCTTTTGTATTGTGTTTCCATTTTACAACCTTTATTTAATTTTGATTCCATAATATTTAAAAAGAGAGGGGATTTTATTGTTTAACTCCCGCTCTTTTAAATAACCTTTAAAAGCCTTTGTTTTAACAACCAACTTTAAAAGAAAAAGCTCTTGATTCTCCAAAGTTTGCAAGAAGTTTTGAAACTCCTTTTGCAACTGCAAGTAATAACTTTCTTTCCTGCGCATTATTGCTCCTTTTTGTTTTGCGATTCCCCCTGTAAATCCGATATTAAATCTCTCATTCTTTTAATCTCAAAATTATCCAATTTAAGATTAAACCAATAGGCAAAATAGATAGAAAGCCCCATTCTTAAAGGGTCGTGTTCTCTTTGTTCGGGGTATCGCATATACTCTCTACCGATAATCTCCAAATCGTCATTTACGATATATACTCCATTATCCCCATTATCAGTGTCGGCTTCTTCATAGCTTATTTCCTCGCCATCAAATACCTTAAAAGAAATTTCAGAGAGTTTATCAAATCCTCCCCCCAAACTTCGTGCTACTTTTAAGAGTGGCTCTATACTATCCATTCCACCATTCCAATGTTGATAAATCGCTCTTGTTTTCTCTTTGTTTGTAATCACACACCTATTTCCCATTTTTAGCCTCCAAAATTTGTTCGCAAATAGCAGTTACTCTTTTTAAAGATTCCATACGCTCCGCATTTTCTCTCTTATTTCTCCAAAATGTAAGCTTAAGCACACAAATGCGCTCCAACTCTTTATAAAAAAACCAATATCCCCTAACAGATAAATTTACTTTGAAGTCTGCCAATTTCTCTAGCTTTTGCATTTCTTTTTTGCAATGCTCTTGTAAATCTTGCCACCCATACGCTGCCATTTTCATTTCACCATTATAAGTAGAAACTTCCATTTTAAAAAAATCCCTTAAAGATTTTTTCTGCAAAGTGCTTAAGCAACTTCTCATTTCCTTTCCTTTCATTCTCATTTTTGTTGCTAAAATTATAACAAAACCCCCGCAAAACAACGCAAAAACCAATATAAACTCACAGCTTTTATCCCCTTTAAATAGACATTTACAAAGTAAATGGCGGTAAAATCAAAAACCAAACCAATCCAAATAAATGAATGCCTTTAAATTCTCATTTTTATATTTTTTGCAGACAAAAAGGGAGTATAATTTAAACATTATTAAATATTAAGAATATATTTAATAATATCAAATAACATTTATAAAACTATTAAATAATAATTATAAATAGTTTTAAATTGTATTATTTATATTTTAAACAATTTTAATATATATCAAATATAAGTATTAAAAACATTATAAACTTTAAAAAACATTTTAAAACTAGAATTATTAGGGGGCGTTGCGGGGGATTCCCCCGCTTAGATAAGCAGAAAAATAAAGACAAGAGGAGGTAACGAGGCTTGGCTTTATTTTGCCCTTAAGACCATAGGCTTAAGGGCATAGAGACAGCAAAACATTAGTTATCTCTTAATCTTCCATTTCAACCATAATTTAATATCATCTATCCAAAACTTAATCTTACGTTTCAATGGAATTAACAGCTTCCAAGCGATATTAAATCTTATTTTCCAAGCTAACTTTTCAATCCCAAATTTCAAATCCCAAGCTAAATCTTTAAGCTTGTCTTTCAAGTCCATTAGCTTTTCAGACAAAAAGAAGTAAAACAACCCAAAATTATACATCAGAAAAGCATATCCAAAAGAGCCAACAAAGAAATAAAGCCAAAAATGATTGAAACCATATATTTTTATATATTTGATGATTACAATCAAACTCAAATCCAACAAAACGCTTGCAATATAAAAGTGTTTTACAATAAAATTTATGATTTTTGAGATAAACCAATCATAAACAAAAAGCAACGCACGAAAGGCTAGAATCGCAAATAGAAAAAGATATTGAAAGCCAAGCATAGCAAATACGAGTGGGTTTATCTTATCGTCTGAAAACTTATCTCAAACTTCTTAATCACTCCACCCTCTTTAATCTTTTGATAACTTACATTTTCAAAACTTTGTGAAGTCTTATTTAGTTCATCTATGGCAGGAATTAAAATTTTTCTGTCAGTAAAAATCATTTTATCTTTGTATTTTTCAGGACAATTCATAAACTCCAAAAATTCTTGCTTCTCCATTACAATATTTTTCAAACCACTTGCGGGATTCTTATTCATATTCTCATATTGTTTCAACAATCTAAACAATGTCTTTGTGTATTTATTCTTAATAGAGCAAAACTCATTTAAATCAAATTCGGTAAGATAGTAGGTATGAAATAATATATTATACGCCATATCTGAAACAACAATGGATAAAGCTTTTTCTTTCTCTAAAACCTTGTAACTAAGAATAAAGCCTTTCCATTTTTTAAATTCTTTTATATAACCATTTAATAATTTGCACACAAAGGCAGAAACCGCTTTAAAGAATCTCTTATTATTCTTAATTTTGGTTGGCATAAACTCTTTTAATTCATCAAAAGAAATCGTAATTTTTTTACTCTTTTTTTCCTTAATATGCCAACAAATTGTAAAAAACAAATTAAAATCTTGGGCTGTAAAATTTGTAAATGTGAAAGTATTAATCTCATTTCCATACTTCAACTTTGCACTTGTTCGTCTATCTCTAATCAGATTCAAAACATATCCTTTGGTAAAATCATCATAACAAAATTCAATCTATCTTATCGTCTGAAAACTTATCTCAAACTTCTTAATCATTCCACCTTCTTTAATTTTTTGAAAGCTAACATTCTTAAAGCTTTGTGAGATTTTATTCAACTCATCTATCGCTGGAATCATAATGCGTTTATTAGTATAATCTGCAATATTAATGCAATTATTTGGTAGGTTCATAAATTCCAAAAATTCTTGCTTTTCCATTACAATATTTTTCAAACCACTTGCGGGATTCTCATTTACATTCTCATATTGTTTCAACAACCTAAAGAGTGTCTTTGTGTATTTATTCTTAATGGAGCAAAACTCATTTAAATCAAATTCGGTAAAATGATTGAATCGGAATAAAATTTCCATAGCTTTCTCATTAAAAATAAAGTTTATTTTTGTTTTGTTGTTTTCATCTTTTTGTATGTTGTATTTTTCAAGGAATATGATAGACTCACCTTGCGCTTTTTCGTATTCTTGGTTTTCGTCCTTATACTCATAAAAAATATTTATTCTTATACGAAGTAACTTTTTAGTAAATACAAGAATTTCTTTAAAAAAGCGATTATTATCTTTGATTTTTGTTGAAAAGAAATTTTTTAATTCATCTTGAGAAAGTGAGATTTTGGATTTCTTTTTTTTCTTAATGTGCCAACAAATTGTAAAAAACAAATTAAAATCTTTTGAGGTGAAACTTGAGAACTCTATGGAATTAATTTCATTTCCATACTTCAACTTTGCACTTGTTCGTCTATCTCTAATCAGATTCAAAACATATCCTTTGATAAAGCTATCATAACCAAAATCAATCAAATACATTTGAAACCCTTTTTTGTGATAAATTTTTTAAAGATAATTTAAACAAATTTTAACACAATAAAGTTTAAAATTTTTATTTTAAAATCAAAAAAGTTATTTTCTTTAAGGTTTAATTTTCTATTTTGTAAGGAAGCACAAATATGGATTTAGGGTCAGTTGCAGGGATTTCGTTATCACTTATACTTTTAGGCACAGCAATGGCGCTTGGTGTAGGGATTGCACCCTACCTTGATGTTCCCTCTATTCTCATTACTGTTGGAGGCTCTATCACAAGCTTATTGATTGCCTACAAAATGGAAAGTATGAAAAAGTTTTTCACTTACTTTATGATTGCTTTTAAACCTCAAACTTTTGATGTTCCGGGACTCATCAAAAAACTTGTGGATTATTCCACACAAGCAAGACGTGATGGAATCCTTTCGCTAGAGCAGCAATCCAATCAGGAAGAAAATGAATTTTTAAAACGTGGATTAAATATGGCGATTGACGGCGCAGAGCCTGATAGCATTCGGGATTTGCTAGAAACCGATATGGACAGGACGCTTGAAAGACACAAAGACAATGCAGGTATTTTTGATACTTGGGCAGCATTTGCGGGTTCTTATGGAATGCTCGGAACGCTCATCGGGCTTGTTGCGATGCTTTTGAATATGTCTGACCCAGCTTCTATTGGACCTGCGATGGCTGTTGCCTTGCTCACTACATTTTATGGCTCATTTGTTGGAAATGTTGTAGGCTCACCGATTGCAAATATCCTCAAAGTGCGTGCCGCCGATGAAGCATTGGTGAAACTATTAATCATTGAAGGGATTATGTCTATTCAAGCGGGAGACAACCCACGTGCGCTTGAAGCGAAGTTGCTGACATTCTTGCCACCCAATCAACGCGTTAGTCAATTTGAATAGAGTCTTGATAAATGGGAAAAACTCGCTGCCCACCTTGTGATTGCCCTCAAGTTTTGCCTCTTTGGTTAGGAACTTATGGGGATATGGTTACACTCATTCTGACATTTTTTATTTTGATTCTTTCTATGGTAACTTTTGATGCCAAAAAACTCACAGAAGCAGAAGGAAGTATGAAAGGCGCAATGTCTTTGCTAAGCGGAGGAATCAAAACCGAGCCAGACAATACAAGAATCCAACAACAAGCCGATATGACAACAGAGCCAGAAAGTGCGGAAGAAGTCAAAAAAATTGAAAGTGAGATTTTGGATTTCAAAGAAAATGTCCGCGTCTCTTTGGGACCATCTAATATCGTAGATGATGGGAGTGAGGGCTTTATTTTGCGTTTTAGCGGTAAATTGCTATTTGAAAAAGGCGAAACAACACTCTATAACGAAGAGGAAATTCTATTCCTCAAAAGACTTGCATTGATTTTACAAAAAATGCCTGCTAATTTACACGCGGATGTAATTGGCTACACCGATAATTCTCCAATCACTCCTACAACGAAATATAAAGACGATATGGGCTTAAGCGCACTTAGAGCATTGAGTGTTTCTAAAATCTTGATAGAAAATAAAGTCAATCCCAAAAAACTTACTTCTCTTGGAAATGGAGCAAGCAATTTTATTGTCCCAAACACAAGCGAAGAGAATCGTTCAAGCAACCGACGCGTAGAATTTAGATTTTATCCTGATGATAAACTTTTGCATAAAACACAAAATATCTTGGATAGAACGATTCAACAAAATATTAACCAACAAGAAAAAAAGACCCAAGAAATCGCGCCAAACCAAGAATCCAACACGCAAGAAAATGAAATTCTACAAAATCGCACAATTCAATCTCAACGTTTTAACACAAATCCTTATGCTTTGGTATTTTTAACAAGGAAATCTTAAGTGGGACGACTCTTATTTATTTTGTTTTTTAGTGTGCTTTCGCTTTTTGCAGCACCGCCGCAGTTGCCTCAAAGCCCTACGATTCCAACCGTAGATTTAACACTCACCGCACCGACAGAACCAGGTGATTTGGTTACAACACTCAATATTGTTGTCGTTTTAACTCTACTTGTTTTAGCACCTTCTTTAATCCTAATGGCAACAAGCTTTGCTAGAATCCTTGTTGTGCTTGCTTTTTTGCGGACTGCAATGGGAACACAACAATCCCCTCCTACGCAACTATTAGTCTCTTTTGCCTTAATTTTGACATTTTTTATTATGGAACCTGTCGCCAAAGAGGGTTACAATCAAGGCATAGCCCCCTATATTGCCAAAGAGATTCCTTATGATGAAGCCTTTTTGCGCGCTTCTCAACCTTTTAAAGATTTTATGATTCGCAACACGCGCCCCAAAGATTTAGCATTATTTTATCGTATTCGTAATATTGAAAACCCTCAAAGTGCGCAAGATGTGCCACTAAGCATTGCCTTGCCCGCTTTTATTATTAGCGAAATGAAAACCGCCTTTCAAATTGGATTCTTACTTTATTTGCCCTTTTTAGTTATTGATATGGTCATCAGCTCCATTCTTATGGCAATGGGAATGATGATGTTACCTCCAACAATGATTTCATTGCCTTTCAAGATTCTTGTTTTCATTCTAGTAGATGGCTTTAACCTGCTGACGATGAATCTAGTGCAAAGTTTTCGGTAGCAATGACTTGTAAATATCTTGGAGTTTGTGGTGGTTGCACAGAGATAAGTTTAGAATCCAAAACAGCTCAAGCAAGCCTTTTATTAAACCTAAGTAATTTTGAAGTTTTCAGCAGTCAAAATTCAGGTTTTAGAGCACGTGCAGAGATTGGAATCTATCATCTTGAAAACAAAATTCACTTTGCAATGCGCCGCTTGAATCCTACAAGCAAGAAAGAATCCCGCTTTGTTCTTATAGAAAATTGTCCCAATTTGCTTCCAAATATTCAACAAATCTTATTTATTTTAAAGGATTTGCTCAATACAACTGAATTTTATAATTTTACAATCCGTCTTTTTAGTTTAGAGATTCTCTCCTCTCAAACCAATGCAATTCTTTTAACCTTAATTTATCATAGAAATTTAACAGAATCTTGGAAAAAAGAAGCAGAAAATTTATGTCAAAAGTTACAACTTGCCCTAAATCTTGAAATTCATCTCATCGGACGTTCCAAAGGCGTAAAATGGGTTGTAGGTAAGGATTATTTAACAGAATCCCTAAGAATCCTTGATAAAACCTATCTTTATCGTTATTTTGAGGGAGCTTTCACGCAACCTAATCCTCTCATCAATGCACAAATGATTACTTGGATTTTGCGACATTTGGAGGATTCCAAGACGCAAGATTTGCTAGAAATGTATTGTGGTTGTGGCAACTTTACGATTCCACTTGCACAAAAATTTCGTAAAGTGCTTGCTACTGAAATCTCCAAAACCTCTATCCAAGCAGCACAATTTGCAACACAAATCAATCAGATTTCAAATATTCATTTCGTGCGCTTAAGCGGAGAGGAATGCATGGAAGCTCTAAATAATGTGCGAAAATTTCATCGCTTGAGAGAAATTCCTCTGGATTCTTTTCGTTTTAGTGCAGTATTGATTGACCCACCACGTGCTGGTTTAGGAGCAGAAATTTGTCATTTTTTGCAGAGATTCCAAACAATTATTTATATTTCATGCAATCCTGTAAGCCTCAAAAAAGATTTAGAGATTCTTGCACAAACACATACGATTCTACATACCGCCTTTTTTGACCAATTTCCTCATACACATCATTTAGAATCTGGTGTGATTTTAAAGAGTAAATTTTAGTCAATGAGGCAAAAAATGAAAGCTTATCGTGTTTATCAGGTAGATTCCTTTACAAAAAACAGATTTTATGGAAATCCTGCGGGCGTTGTTTTGAATGCTGATGGCTTAAGTGAAATACAAATGCAGCAAATTGCGCGAGAATTAAATAATTCAGAAACAGCCTTTATCCTCTCACCTACCGCTAGTCATTACGATATAGAAGTGCGATTCTTTACTCCTACAAAAGAAGTTCCTATCTGCGGACACGCAACGATTGCCGCGCACTACATTAGAGCCTTAGAACAAGGAAAAATAGGGAAAGTTCTACAAAAGACAAAAGCAGGGATTCTGCCTGTGGATATCACACAAGAAAACAATGATTTTAATATTACAATGACGCAAGGAAAACCACAGGTAGAAAAACCGCTTGATGAGTCCATTACAAGCAAAATCATTGAAGCATTAGGAATCCAACCTCAAGACATTAGAGAAGATTGTCCGATTGCGATTGCCTCCACAGAACATTCAAAGATTATGATTGGCATTAAAGAGAACAAGCTATTAAACGCTATGAAACCAAACCTAGAAAACCTAAGCGTCCTTAGTGCAAAAATTCATTGCAATGGATTCTACCTTTTCACGCTCCATTTTGATACCAATCCACTCGTTCGTGGGAGAATGTTTGCCCCCGCAATTGGAATTGCAGAAGATCCTGTTACAGGAAATGCCAATGGAGCATTGGGTGCTTATCTAGTCCATTATGGAATCGTAAAACACTTAGAAATCCAAAACAATCTCTCCTTTGCGATTTTACAAGGAGAAGCCATTAAAAGAACAGGTGGAATGCGTGTGAATGTAGAGATTCAAAATGGGAAGCCCATTTTAGTGCGAATCACAGGACAAGCAATTGTTTGCTTTAAGACAGAAATTTACATTTAATTTTACCAAGCACAACTCCTCTAAAAAAATTTAAAAATATCTCCTTGTATCCCTCTGTCTTACCCCCTCATACAACACGATTCCAACACTTGTTGCGAGGTTTAAGCTACGTGCATTATTCTGCATTGGAATCGTGTAGCAAAATTCTTGATTTGCCTTTAAAATTTCCTCCCTTAATCCAGCATCTTCTCGTCCAAAATGCAAATACGCACCACCACTCAAGGGTGCTTGATAATAAGGACATTTTGCCTTGGTTGTCAAATAAAAATGTGGAATCGGCAATAATGCAGAATCCCAAAATGCTTCTGTGCTTGCCCATTCATAAACTTCCAAATCTTTCCAATAATCCATTCCAGCACGTTTTAATTCCCTTTGAGAGAGAGTAAAGCCAAGTGGATAAATCAAGTGCAATACGGAATCACTAGCAAAACAAAGGCGTCCAATATTTCCCGTATTTTGCGGAATACGTGGCTCGTGCAAAACAATATGAAAACGCATATTTATCCCTCAATATTCAATGGAAAAATTTGAGAAGAATTTTGCGCTTGAGATTGCGTAGAATCCTTAGAGTCTTTTTGAGCTGTTTTAGGGGAGATACTTTCTGAATGACTTGCTGTTTTGATAGGCTTTTTCAAGGAGGGGGATTCAACATTGAGCGTTTGAACCAAAGGGGATTCTTGCTTGTGATACATTCTAACACTTTGGGATTCTTCTTGCGCAGTTTCTTGATGAGTGTTTTCTTTGTTTTCTAATGCATCAGAATCTTTTGATTTTTGACATAGCAAACTGCCATTGCTACAATCTTGCAAAAACTGCGCTTTAGAATAAATTGTCTCTCCCCTCATCAAAGCCTTAAAAATCAATGCAAGTGCGGACGCATTAGTTTTGCAAAATTTACTCAAGTGGTATTTAATAATCCCTATGCGAATCGTGCAAATTGCTTCAGATTTTTGCTTCTCTGATTTATTGCATTCTTTTTCATTTGCCAAATCTTCTTGTTTTTTCGCAACAAAACCTTGCATTTTCTCTCCAAAAAAGAGAAATTATAACATATTAAGAACCTTTTTTAGCAAGCTCTATGCGTGCTTTTTTACGATTCAAAGCTTTCTCAAAACGTTTTTTCTCTGCTTCGGTTTTTGGTTCTAGTGGTGGAGCTTTAACGGGTTTGCCATTTTCATCTACACATACCATTGTAAAATAAGCACTATTTGTATGCATAACGGTGCGCTTGTGAATGTCTTCAGCAATCACTTTAATACCCACTTCAAGTGAGCTTGTGCCTGTATAATTCACGGAAGCCAAAAAGGTTACCAGACTTCCCACTTCAATCGGATATTTAAAGGTTACACTATCAACCGACAAGGTTACGACATATTTTCCACAATAACGCGAAGCACAAGCATAGGCTACTTGGTCAAGGAGCTTGAGCAAATCTCCTCCATGCACCCTACCCTTGAAATTTGCAACCGCTGGAGTCATCAAGACAGACATTGTAAGAGACTTGATGTCAAAGACATTTTCCATATTATCCATTATAAACTCTCCTAAAAATTTAAATTGTGCTTATCTTAACATTTTTTTGCAAATTTTAAATAAAAAGTATCAAAATAATTTAACTTTTTATCCAATTTTTATCATTTTATGCACATTTTATCAAGCAATACATTAAAAGTGTGAAGCTATGTTACAATTTGGATATTTTTTGATTTTAAAGGATTCAAGATGAAAGTGGTTATTACAGGCGGAGGAACAGGAGGACACTTAAGTGTTGCAAGAGCATTTTTAGAAGAATTCTACAAACAAGGTTTTGAATGTCTTTTTATTGGTTCTATTAATGGTCAAGACAAGGCATATTTTGAATCCGATTCTCGCTTAAGCAAAAAATTTTTCTTGCAAACTTCTGGCGTCGTTAATCAAAAAGGATTCAAAAAACTTCAATCCTTATGGCAACAAGCCAAAGCACTCCAAAATGCGATTGGAATCTTAAGAAAGGAAAAACAGATTGACTTTGTCTTGTCTGTGGGAGGATATTCTGCTGCACCCACAGCATTTGGAGCAGTTTTGCTTGGGATTCCACTCTTTATCCACGAACAAAATGCACAAATCGGAAAACTTAACAGAATCCTAAAACCCTATGCAAAAATATTTTTTTCCTCTTATTTGCACTCCTCGCCTTCAAGATATTATCCAATCAGTCAAGTATTTTTTACTCAAGCAAGAGTGCGCAAAAACATAAAGAATCTGCTTTTTATGGGGGGTTCTCAAGGAGCTAGAGCCATCAACAATTTTGCTCTAGCCCTCGCAGAAGATATAAAACAAAAAGGATTACGCATTTATCACCAGTGCGGTAAAGCAGAATTTACGCGCGTGCTTCAAGAATATCTCAATCTCAATCTAAAGATTGGAATTTTAAAAGAAAATATAGAATTCTTAGAAGATATAGAATCCCAAAAGATACAAATTGGTATATTAGAGGATTTAGACAATGTAGATGTTGTGCTTTTTGGATTCAGTATGCAAATGCCAGAGATTTTCAAAAAATGCGATTTTGCAATTTGTCGTGCGGGTGCTAGCTCCTTGTGGGAATTATGCGCGAATGGTTTGCCCGCACTCTTTGTCCCCTATCCTTATGCAGCGGGCAATCATCAATATTATAATGCGAAATTCCTAGAGGAAAAAGGACTTGGATTCTTATGCTTAGAGCAAGATTTATTTTGTGAAGTTTTATGGGATAGTTTAGCACTTTTAAAGGAAGATAAAATTACGCAGATTAGTCAAGATTTACAAAAAGAATGTTCAGTGCAAGCCCTCAAGCAAATGAGCAATTGTATCGTGGCAAAACTCAAGTCTAGGAATCTTTAAACTCTCGAAACAAATACCCTAAATCTATGCCATTAAGGGATTTACTATTATAAAAGTATTCTAAATTTTTTGCACCATCTATCAATTCCTTGCTCTTGATTCCGTGCTCAATAGAAATCTTTGCTTCCAAAAAAGCACTCAAATGGTCGCAATACTTTAAAAATTCACCAAAAATGGGTTGATAGATGGATTCTTGCTTGATTTCTTGCAAAAAATCCTCCCCTTTTTGCGCGCTAAAAATGACTTGATGATTCTTTTTATAACGATTGCTAAATTCATTTTGCGTATAATACACAATCTCTTGCGCAATAGAATCTGGAACAATATTCAAAATCTTTTCCCGCACAGCCTCTTCCTCAATTCGTTTAATAAATTCGTCCAAGCCCTCTACATTTTTCTTAATAGGAGAAATAATATCACGCGTTAAGATTTCTGGCAAATCGTGGAATAATCCGCAAAGAAAATGCTGAATCTGCATTTCCCTAGAAAATCCCAAATCATAGCCCAAAAGATAAGCACAAAGCGCAACTATGAGAGTATGTCCAAGCACGGAAGTGCAGGGAACGCGTGGAGTTTGACTCCAACGCTTTTGGAATCGCAGTTGCCCAAACATATCCACAATTTCACGCAATTCCTCATACATCATTTGTCGCACACCCGCAAGAGGATAATACTCATGAACCTGCTTATCTAAAGCATTTTTAATATTTTGCACATCATACATTTTTGGATTGAAATGATAAATAATATCAAATTCCCATTTAGAAGCATAGTAATGAGAAGCTTTTAGAATCTCTTTTTCAATATTATCAACCCCTCCATAAAGATATTCTTGCATAGATTCCAAAAATCCAAAACCTCTTAAATTATCCTCCAACTGCGTACAGACAAAATCTACAAGTGCTTTGTTATGATGTTTGACTAACTTATGAAAAACGGGTGGCTTGATGTCTGTTAAAATAATGCGTTCAAAAAATTCATAACAAAATTGCAAAATCAACCGCTCAAAATCAATCGTGCGTTGATTTTCCAATTGTTCAAAATGCGCAAGCAAATAGGCAATAACAATTTTGTGTGCTTGCTTATCAAGCTCCAAAAACTCTACTGGTGTTGCTTGGTCATTCCAGCGACGAATATTCGCTGCTACAAAAATTTTATGTAAAAGTTCAAATCCTAATTGTGGTTTTTTTAGCCCCATATTTCTTTCCAATCATTTGAAATCTGCGTAAATATTATCATTTGCCAAGACAAAAGTCTCCAAACATCACATCTAACATTTGAGAATATTCATAAGGTTGCGTAATAGAAGCAATCGCCTTAAGTGCTTCGTTCAAATGAAAGCTAAAAATCTCTAATTCGGCATTTTCTAATGGTTTTATTGATTGATAAAGCGCGTCAATACAAGTTTGCACCGCTTGGAATTGATATTCTGAAGTCAAAAGCAAGGATTGCGATTCCTCCTTAGAATCCAACAAGGCTTCTAAATGCCTTTTAAAATCTGCAAGCAAGGAATCCTCGGCATATAAATTGCCTTTCAAACAAAGCTTAAGCGGATTAAAATCCCGCAAAACTTCCAAATCAAGCCTGCATTCTAAATCCGCTTTATTCACCAAAACAAACACTTTTTTGCTTGTCTGATAGCTCTTTAACAAATCTATAATCTGCAAATCCTCTTGCGTCAAAGGCGAAGAACCATCAAACAAAGCAATAAGCAAATCACTATCTTGCGCTTTTTCTAGGCTTCTCTTAATCCCTTCAGATTCTATTAAATCCCTCGTCTCGTGAATCCCCGCAGTATCAATGAGGCGCAATAAATGCGCGCCTAGCATAAAATTCTCCTCAATGCTGTCTCGTGTCGTGCCTGCGATTTCGCTCACAATCGCCCGATTGCTATGCAAAAGTGCGTTCAAAAGGGAGCTTTTGCCCACATTTGGCTTGCCGATGATACATAATTTATAGCCTTCAAACAATGCGCGCTTGGCTTTGGATTGCTCTAAGAGTGAATGGAGCGTGTTAAGAATGGAATGCAATTTCCCTTTCAAACTCTCTAGCAAATCCTCTGGCAAATCCTCATCAGCATAGTCAATGAAAACCTCGCTGTGTGCAAGCAGAGTGATTAAATCGGTGCGTAACTTTTCGCAAAAGATTTGCATTTCCCCTTTTAAATGTCGCATCAGTATTTTGTGTGCTTGCACACTTTGGGACTCTATGAGTTTCGCGACTGCCTGTGCTTGGGATAAATCAATGCGACCACCCAAAAATGCGCGTTTTGTAAATTCTCCCGGATTTGCCAAACGCGCACCATATCGCAAACATTCTTGTAAAATATTTTGTGCGATAAAATTTCCTCCATGGCATTGAAATTCCACTACATCTTGCGTGGTATAACTATGAGGTGCTTTAAAATAAAGCAAAATACATTCGTCTAATAAATCATTGTTGTTAAAATAAATTTTAGTTAATTTTGCGTAACGCACAGGCAAAGAAGCCATAAGATTTTCTGGAGTTGTTTTGGCGAGCTTTGCCGCAATATTCAAAGAATCTTTACCACTTAGGCGCAAAACATTCAAAGAGGACTTGCCATAAGTTGTAGCAGGAGCGATAATTGTATCATCGTTAAGCATATCCATACTTTTTAGGTATGATGAAAATCATTAATAATAATATAACGTTCTCCCTCATTATTTAAACGAAAAGAAACATATTTATCCGGGAATTGCTCACGCAATTGTTTTAATGCGATATGGGCTAAAACGCCATCAAGCGGCTTTGTCTGTGCTTTACCATAAGTTTTAACATTTTCAATCGTAGGCAATAAATAATTTGCAATCATTTCTTCTTGATTACGCAAAAATTCTGCAATCTCAAGACGAATCATTAACCCATAGACGTGATTTACCCAATTAAAAATTAAATAAGAAATTGCCTTGTAGCGATAACCCTCTTTGCCAATAAGCAAAGCGGAATCCTCACCATCAATTTTGATATAAAGAGTATTTTCATCATAAGGCTCAACAAAAACTTCACTCAATCGGTACGGCAACAAACTCAAAAGCTCTTTTAGTTCCACTTGCACTTCTTTTGCAATCCCTCTCAAATCTATTGTTTCTCTATTTTTAATCTCTTTATGACTTGAAATTTTGCCGACAAAATATGAATGAGAATTTTGGATTTTCGCCTCTTCTCCTAACAAAAGTTGGGATTCAGTTTTATGTGCCTGCACATTTGTCCAAAGAGATTCATTTTCTTTTTGATTTTGTTCTTTTTTGGACAAATTCTCTTGATTTGCCACATCAGAAACAAGTGAAGGTTTTTTAGAGACAGAATCACTCTTCTCTTTTTGGATAGATAGGGACTTCGGTTGGGCACAAATGATTGCGAGTTTCTTACCAATCCCCAAAAAACCTTTAGAAGGATTCTGAATAATCTCATATTCTAAATCCACAACAGAACATTCAAAATCATTTGATGCGATGATTAACGCATTTTCTAAAGTTTCTGCTTCTATCTTTTTCATTTTAATCATCTTTATGTTTATGCTCGGCAATCTCACGCGCTTTTTTGCGCTCCAATGCCTTATTGATAAGTAACTGCTGAATGATAGAGAAAATATTATTCACAAACCAATACAACACGAGTCCCGATGGGAATGTTACAAAGAAAATCGTAAAGATTAAGGGCAAAAATTTAAAGATTTTTTCCTGCATTGGGTCATTAAAGGCTGTGGGTGTTAAATGCTGTTGGAGATACATTGTGCCACCCATTAGAATTGGTAAGATAAAATAAGGGTCCATTACAGAAAGGTCATTAATCCACAATAACCAAGCCGCACCTTTAAGCTCAATCGCATTAAACAAAACACGATAGATTGCAAAAAACACAGGCATTTGCAAAAGTAGAGGCAAACAACCACCCATAGGATTCGCTCCGTGCTTTTTATAAAGTTCCATCATATGTGCTTGAAGCTTTTGTGGTTCGCCTTTATATTTTTGTTGCAATTCTTTCATTTTTGGGGCAAGGTCTTTTAGCTTTTGCATAGACACCATACCCTTATAGGTTAAAGGATAAAGCACCACCCTAACAATCAGTGTCAATAAGATAATCGCCCACCCCCAATTTCCACATAAATTATAGAGCTTATCAAGCAACAAAAAAAGTGGCTTGGCAAAAAAGGTTATAATTCCATATTCTACAACATCGGTCAAATTGGGGTCAATAGTCTCAAGCAGACGATAATCTTTTGGACCAATGTAACCTTTTAATTGTAATTCACCCTCTGCGCTAACAAATGGCATAGGATTCTCACTCGGATTACTCAAAATCGTAACATTAAGATTATTACTCTTGTCAAAAATTAAAGTTGCATAATAACGATCTACTGCCGCAAGAATACTTGCATTTGCATAATTGCTTTGCCCTTGTGCATCGCCGTCCTCAATCGTTGTAATTGTATTGTCGGATTCTTTTACGATGACTCCTTTAAAAACATAGGAATCGTTTTCCACACTTGGACGCATACCTGGGGATACGAAATAAGTGTAATTTTGTGGAATCTTGATTTTTGCTTCATAATACCCATTGGGATAAAAAGTTAGCACTTTTTCAATCTTAACCTCTCCCAATTCTTGAATCAAAGTAATAGATTGTGGCTTGTCTTTAATTTCCAAAGTGTTAAGATTTGCACTATATGGCACATTAAAAGCTTTTTGATTCAATAAGGAATCCGAAAAACGAATTTCTAAAATTTTCGGATTGCTAGGATTAGCTATATCCTCTGAAAAAAGCATCAAAGGAGTAGAATCCTTTTGGTATTTTTTTTCTTTTAAAGCAACTTCTGCAATTCTGCCCAATCTGTCAATTTTATAAGTAAAATTTTTGGATTCTATGGTTGCAAGGGTTGCGTGATTTGGATTGGATACTCTAGCTGTATCTTGCGTAATCTTACCAGAATCCACTTGTTGGATTGGAGCAACATTTTGCATTTCTCTCGTTGTTGCTTGTGTTGCATTATTTTCATTCATTTGGGGTTTATAAAAATAACTATATGGCACGAAAAAAGCAAGTGCTAAAAGCACCGCAATCAAAATTCTAGTTTGGGAGCTTAAATTATCTATTTTATCAAACACGGGAAACCTTTGAATAATTTTTGATGATATAAACCTTTTGAGTTTGTAGATTTGGTGGAAGTCCATTAGGAATATTTTTGGGATTATATTTTTGAATTTTATCGGGAATGAGCCAATACTGGACAAGATTAGGGCTACAGAAATGTGGTTCTATCTTTAAAGAAACTTGTGGGTAAGCAATACCACCCTTAAAAAACTGGTTACAGGAAATCACCCTTGTTAGCGTCTTCCAAAGGGCTATACAAGGATTTTGAAACATAAAAATCTGTTTAGAATACTCTGAACAACTTGGATAATAGCGACAAGTCATACCCAAACTTGGAGAAATAAAAGACTGATAAAAAGAAATTATCTTAACGCAAAATTGTTTCAACATTTTTGAGCTACCAAATTCAGCCGTATTAAAGCATATTTATAACTATCTTGTAAATTTTTGTATTCTACTTTTTCTAAACCGACTTTTGCTAGCAAAATCATATCCCCATTTTTCAAGCTTGACATAGAATCCCTATAAATATTTCTCAAACGACGTTTAACAAGATTTCTACAAACCGCATTTCCTATCTTTTTGGAAACTGAAAACCCAATCCGTTTCTCTGCCCTCTGTTGATTTTCTTTAAAAAACAAGATAAAGTAAGAGTTATGCCATTTTTTTTGGCTCTTATAAACACTATCAAAGTCTTTTTTTGTGTTTAAAGTTACCAAAATACAACCCTCAAAAAAACCTAAATGGCAAGTCTTTTTCTGCCTTTAGCGCGTCTTGCATTAATCACTTTGCGACCATTCTTAGTTTGCATTCTAACCCTAAAACCATGCGTGCGCTTACGTGGCGTATTATGTGGCTGATATGTTCTTTTCATTTCTAAAACCTTTTAAAAAAATAAAGGCGAATTTTAATGCAATTTTACTTAAAACTAGATTTATTTCTCTCTACTACTCTTCTAGGGCATTCGTCAATGCTACTGCAATAGCTGCAACTAAATCACTATCATCTCTGCTTTCTTGTGGCATTAAATCCTGTGCTTTTTGCTCTAAATACGAAGTATCAAAATTCCCTCGTCTGAAATCTTTGTCATGACAAATATTGATTAAAAAAGGAATCGTGGTCTTAACCCCACGAATTTTAAATTCATTTAAAGCACGTTGCAATTTATTAACCGCCAAATCATAACTTGTTGCACGCACAATAAGTTTTGCAATCATAGAATCATAAAAAGGTGGGATCGTAAAATCTTTATAAACATAACTATCCACCCTTACAAAAGGTCCTAACGCAGGATAATAAGAAGTAATTTTACCGGGATTTGGGACAAAATCATTCTGCACATCTTCTGCATTAATGCGTGCCTCAATCGCAAATCCTTGTGCATAAACATCACTTTGCGTAATATCCAAAATCTCACCATTTGCGATTCTAATCTGACGCCCTATTAAATCATATCCCGTAATTTCTTCTGTTACTCCATGTTCTACTTGAATACGCGTATTCATCTCCATAAAGTAAAAATTATTATAATCATCTACAAGAAACTCCACAGTTCCAGCATTAGTATATTTTGTAGCCTTTGCTGCAGCCACTGCAACACTCCCCATACGACGACGCAAATCCATACTCATTGTAGGACATGGCGCAATCTCAATTAGCTTTTGATGCCTTCTTTGAATGGAACAATCACGTTCTAGCAGATGAATTACATTACCATAATTATCACTTAGAATCTGAAATTCAATATGTCGTGGATTTTGGATATATTTTTCCATAAAAACATCTTCATTTTTAAAAAATGTTAATGCTTCCCTCTTGCAAGCTTCAAAAGAGGATTCCAAATCTTTCTCTTCCTGCACAACACGGATTCCTCGCCCTCCACCACCACTGCTTGCTTTTAAAATCACAGGATAGCCAATCTTGCGCGCAATCTTTTGAATCTCATACATACTTAGGGTATTTAATGGCTCTGTTCCGGGCACAACTGGGATTCCATTTGCAATCATTAAATTTCTCGCAGCATTCTTATCACCCATTTTAGCAATCACTTCGGAATCTGGACCAATCCAAACAATCCCTGCCTCTTTGACTTTTTTAGCAAAAAATGCGTTTTCACTCAAAAACCCATAACCCGGATGAATCGCCTCTGCCTCCATTTCTTTAGCAGCTTGAATAATCAAATCTGGGTCTAGATAACCCTTGATTGGGTCTTCACTGATTGGATAAGTATGGGTTGCCATTTTGACATGCATACTCTCGCGGTCTGCACGAGAATAAATTGCCACAGATTCTATATTTAAATCATTACAGGCGCGAATAATACGAACAGCAATTTCGCCACGATTTGCAATCAAAATTCTTTTAAACATAAAAACTCCCAATAGATAATTCTGTGCATTTTATAATTTTATTTTTGATTTATTGTTGAAGTTTAGGAAATATTTGCCAAAATTTTACCAAATATGCTAAAATTCGCGCATTTTTACACATTTCAAATACTTTTAAGGGCAACTATATGGATTTATTACACGCTGGAATTTTAGGGATTGTTGAGGGATTAACAGAATTTTTGCCCATTTCCTCCACGGGGCATTTAATCCTTACTTCAGAATTACTCGGGATTCCACAAGATGCTTTCCATAAAACCTTTGAAGTCGTGATTCAGTTGGGTTCTATTTTGGCTGTTTTGTTTGTTTTTTGGGAAAAACTCTCCAAAAATAGCTTAAATCTTTGGGTGAAATTATGTATAGGATTCCTACCTGCTGGAACTTTTGGCTTTTTATTTTATTCTTACATTAAAGCACTTTTCGCCCCTATCACTGTTTCAATTATGCTCATTATTGGTGGAATCGCTTTTATTGCACTAGAGGTTTTTCACAAAGAGAGAGAATCCCTTATCCAAAATATAGAAGAAATTACCTACAAACAGGCACTTTGGATTGGGTTTTTTCAGGCTTTAGCGATGATTCCTGGCACTTCTCGTAGCGGTGCAACAATCATAGGGGGATTACTAATGGGCTGCAATCGTAAAGTTGCCACAGAATTTTCTTTTTTACTAGCTTTGCCTGCTATGGTTGTTGCGAGTTCTTATAGTCTCTATAAAAGCCATACAACAATGGATTTTGAAAATCTCTTTGCGCTTGGAGTGGGCTTTGTTGTAGCGTTTTTAAGTGCGCTTGTAGCAATCAAACTTTTTTTGAATTTTATCACGCGTTTTAACTTCATTCCTTTTGGAATCTATCGTATTTTACTAGGCATTGTCTTTTTATCTTATTTGGATATTCTTTAGCACAAAGCAAATTAAAATTCCAAAAGAAACGCAAGCGATTCTATCCTTTGAATCCCACCAATTATCATCAACCCTAAAAGCCCAGCAAAAAATCCTGCGAGCAAATCATCTCCCATTACGCCCCAACCACCTTTAACTTCTCTATCAATTCTACCAATCACAGAGGGTTTCCAAATATCAAACAATCTAAACAAAACAAAAGACAAGGCGATTCCGAACAAATGACTTCCAATCATTGCAACACTAATCCACACGCCTGCTAACTCATCAATCACAATTTCAGAACAATCGTGTTCCATTCCCTCTTTTTCATAATCATTAATTACCTTCACTGCAATCACAGAAATAAGCAATGCAAGCAGCAATAAAGTGCTTGGAGCAATGTAATGACTAATTGCCCACGCAAAAGGTAAGGCGACCAATGTGCCAAATGTGCCGGGTGCTTTGGGGCTAAGCCCACTAAAAAATAAGGTTAAAAAACATTTTTTAAAAAAATCACGCGAATTGCTAAAAGTATTAAAAAAATGTGTTCTCATTAAAAATCCTAATTCAAAGAATGTGTCTGATAAATATCTATTAATTTCAAATAAAAATCTTCGTCGCTTTGTTCTTCAATCATTCCACTACTTGCAAACATTGCCCCAAACTGCTGAATAATACTTTCAAAACGTTTAGGAAATAAATAGCTTAGAATTTTAGCTGAAACTTCCTTGCGCACTAAAATTGTAGGTGGAATCAATCCAGACTGCAAAATTCCTTGCAAAAACCCCGAACGATAATAAATATGATGGTTTTTGCTATGCGGGCAAGTTTTAAGGCTCACAATTGTTTTGCATTGATTGCAATGCACAAACTCACTCAATAATTTAACTTTAATTTTAATATCTTTTGCCATATCAAAAATAGAATAAATTTTTTGATGGTCATAATAAATTGCCAAATTAGGATAATTTTCCCCGATTGCGATTCTATCACACCCAAGATTTTGCGCAAGAATTGCGTCTAAAATAATTCCATGCGCACCTGCAAACAAATAAATATCATCTAATGGAAAAATGGCAATGCGATTCTTTGGCAGGTAATTTGTGATAACAAATTCTAAGCAAGTTTTGCGAATATAAAAATCCAATAAACCCTCATTTTGTCGTCTTAATAGCAGTAAAACAAGTAAATCATTTTCCTCTAGGATAGAGCGGAAAATGCGCTCGTGGATACGTGTAATAGGAGAAGCGTCCAAAACCATTGCTGTAACGCTTTGCGTGTTATTCCTCTTTTTAAATTGCGTGATTGCTTGTTTTGTCGCGCGGTCTTTAAAGGCAAAAATTTCCGATTGCAGATATAATTCATATTCCCCACAAAGCGCGTAATTTCCAAGCCGATTATAAATATGCTGTGCCTTTTTAGAATAAATATCTCCGCTCATTATTTTAAACAATCGTGCTTGTTTATCAATCTTAAAAGCAGAATCCACAAGTAATTTACCGCATAAATGATTTTCACAAATAAGGGCAATCTCATCACCCTTTTTGGATTCTCTCATTACTTGCTCATTGCGTTTTCCTGCGGGTGCTAAAATGAAAGAAAAGGGGAAACTTTGCCCCTCAAACAATCCTGTATTATCTACTTCGTGCATTTCCTTTTCATTCATCAAATGATTCACAGGAGTAAGCAAACCCTCTTGACACAAGAGGAGAGCAAACACTGCTTCTTTGTCAATGAATAAAGCAGGGGTGGATAAATTATTTTTTCTTTGTGATTCCATATTTTTTTCGTTTCTCCCATAAACTCTTGCGAGACATACCTAAACGTTTGCTAAGTTCTGTATCAGGGTATTTATCTTCAAATCTTAAAATCATTGTTTTAATATATTCATCAACACTTAACACATCTTCTTGGAATCCTTGCGCCATCTCTTTCACATTGATTTCAAAGACATTTTTAAAATCATGTAAATCACCGCCCAAACAAGCAAGAATCACGGGAATATTCTTAAATGCTTTAATACACTCTTCTTTTTCCTCTTTGCGCAAGGTCTCAAACCCTACAATATAAGTTAATTGTGTTTTAGAAATATTTTTAAAAATTTCCTTATAGTTATGAATTTTATACAAAGAAACAAAATTAATAGCAAATTTTTTATGAATCGCATAATTGACAACACACATATCAATTGCTCTTTGCGATACACTTTTAATAATCAAAGGAAAGGATACTTTTGCACCAATCGTATAAGTAGGCATTGATAAAGAATCGCAAAAATAATCCCTATAAAATGCGATTTCCTTTTGTAATTGACGAAAAGCTGTATAATGCTCAATTTTGCGAATCAGCTCGTCAATCATAAAAGGTTTCACAATATAATCACTCACTCCGGCTTTCAATGGACGTGTTACCATTTCATCATTTACATAAGGAATCATTAAAATCACAATAGAATCTTTAAATTTTTCAATCAATGAATAAAAATTTTGACCTGGTATATTTGCTGAAAGCAAAATAATATCTGCCACTTCAAACTGCAAAGCTTCCTCTATACTCGGCACCATTTCGCAAGCAAATCCAAAATGACTCAATTTCGAAGCAATGCTTTGAGATAAATAAATTTCATTCTCCACAATTAATATTTTCATTCTATTCCCCCTAAAGCGAAATAATTTTTTTCCAATCAAAATATTCCAAAACAACACTTGCTTGCACCAAAATTCCTTCTCCTTTGCCAATAAACCCCAATTTTTCCGTTGTTGTTGCTTTGACATTTACCTTAAATACATTAATTTGCAAAATTTCTGAAATTTTCTTTTCCATTGCATTTTTATAGGGAGAAATTTTTGGTTTTTGAGCAAAAATTGTAATATCTGCTTGCAAAATATCGTAGCCCACATCCCGTACAAAATCTACAATAATACGCAACAAATCAGCGGAATTTGCTCCTTTATAAGCTGGGTCATTATCAGGAAACCACTCACCAATATCCCCAAACCCAATTGCCCCCAAAAGTGCATCACTTAATGCATGCAAACAAACATCGCCATCACTATGTGCAATCAGGCGAAATTCACACGGAATTGCGACACAGCCTAACAAGATTCCTTCTCCTTTATCCAATGCGTGAATATCACTTCCACTTCCAACAAGTGTGTGTGTGCTAGGGTTTGGTAGAGGAATTGTTTTTAAATCCTCTAAAAAGGTTAATTTTTTTGCCTCTGCTGCTCCTTGAACAAACCCAATGCTCCCACCTTGTGCAAAAATCGCGCTACTTTCATCTGTGAAATCTCCATTTTCTAAAGCAGATTTTAAGACATTCAAACGGCTCAATTGTGGCGTTTGAATAATTTTTAAATTGTCTCGCTTGAGATAGTCTAGTTTGGAATCATTAGAATACACTATTGTATCATTTAGTTTCAGATATGGAACAATACAATCATAATTACCTATTTCTTTAAGGACTCTTTGGCTCAAAAACGCTGAATTGCAACGCGCAATATCACTTACTAGCACATATTCTACGAAATCCTCAAGCATTATTAGTGCATTTTTTAGTGATTCTTGACGCGTAGAACCACCCTTTACTAGCACAAAATCTAGCGAAAATGCGTCCAAATATTTCTGCATATATTTTATTTCGGTAGATTTTGCACTCAAGATACAACGCGAAAAAGGATAAATATCGCGAAAATCTAATGCAACCTTTAACCAAAGCGGAATCTCACCCACGCGCAACCATTGTTTTTTAGGCAATCTAAGTTTTTGAACTGATTTGTGTATCGTTTCACTAGATGATAAAGCTGATAAGCAAAAGCGACTGCTATCGCCTGCACCCAACAAAATCAATGCGATATTTGACAAATAAATTCCTTGATTTTAAAAATTGTGGAATTATACATTTTGAAAGTTTTAGAATCCCTTTAGGATTCAAAAACTTAAATCTTGAAGTGATTGATATGATTTTTTAAGACATTTGCAATGTTTTTAAGTGTTTGCGCCGCTTCCGTATTATTCTCCATCAATTCTGCAGTATTTTTAGAATCCCTTGAAATTTCATCTAATCCTTTAGATAGATTTTCCATATCCTGCACTTGCTTATAAGTTGCATTGGTTACTTCTTTCGCTTTACTTAAAGAATCGCTTGCTTGAGAATTGATTTGTCCCAAGATTTCACTTGCTTCATTTGCAAGCTCCATACCTTTTTCTACCTGTGGAACCGCATTTTGAATCGCCTCTACCGC
This sequence comes from Helicobacter ganmani, assembly GCF_003364315.1. Classification (NCBI taxonomy): domain Bacteria; kingdom Pseudomonadati; phylum Campylobacterota; class Epsilonproteobacteria; order Campylobacterales; family Helicobacteraceae; genus Helicobacter; species Helicobacter ganmani. The sequence goes on from NZ_NXLS01000011.1 coordinate 24,520, forward strand.
AGTTTGCGTTTCACCTTGTATCACTTCAATCATTCTTGTAATCTCTGAAGTTGCTACCCCTGTGCGTTCGGCTAATTTTCTAATCTCATCGGAAACAACAGCAAATCCTCTCCCAGCTTCCCCTGCTCTTGCAGCTTCAATCGCAGCATTAAGTGCAAGTAGGTTGGTTTGGTCCGTGATTTCTTTAATCAAATCTGCGCTTCCGCCAATTTCTTGAGAGTGTTTTTCTAGCATACGAATATGTTCTGATGAAAGAGTAACGGTTTCTGTAATGCGCTCAATGCTTTCTACTGTTGTTTTCATAGCTTCTATACATTTATCTGATAGATTTGTAGTATATTCAGAATTTTCCTCTGTTTGTTTTGCGATATTTGAAATATGATTTACAGCGTTCATTACTTGCTTAATACGTTCTGTTGAAACTTCTGAACTTTCAACCTGGCGATAAGATGAAGATTTGGATTCTTCAGAACTTTTTGTTACTTCATTTGCGCTTTCATTTAGCTCTTGGGTAGATTTCATAATTTCCGAAACAATCTCTCTAAGTTTTTCTTGCATTTGCTCCATAGAAGCAAGCATACTCTCTTTATATTGCGTTCTTATAGGAGTATTCAAATTGCCACTTGCAATACTAAGCACTACTTTAACAACTTCTTTTGGCTCTCCTCCCAAAGATGAAATAACCAATCTAGAAATATAAATTGCAGTTAAAACTGCCACAATCAAAGAAATAATAGTCAGCATCATCGTTAGAGACAAATAATTATCAATCTCATCAATTGCTGCTTTGGTAAGTTTTTGATTCTTATCTTCTTGATAATCTATAAACTCATTAATTACATTTAACCATTCTACAAATGCCCCTCGTGCTTGATTAATCAACAATTCGTTTGCGCCAATTCTATCAGATTGTGCTTTTTTGATGATAATTTCAGAAATCATAGGCATTGTTTTGGCTTCTACACCTTTAATACGTTGCAAAATCTCCTTGTCTTTTGCATCTACCATATGCTCATCTTTAAAAATTTCGTCCATTTTAATTGAAGAATCTTTATAGAATTCTTCTAGTTTTTGGATTAAACGCAAAGTATTTTCAATCTCTTGCACATTGTCCAAAATCACAACATCACGCACTGCAATTGCTCTATCATGCACGCTTCCACGAAAATTAATTGCATATCTTTGTTTTACCGCATTAACCTCTGTCATTTCTGCCAATGTTTTTTCTACAAAACTAATCTTGATATATCCTGTAATGGAGATAACTAAAATAAAAGCTAAGATAATGCCAAACCCTATAAAAAGCTGTGCTTTTAACGATAAATTTCTTCCAACCACAAAAAATCCTTTATCTTTGATTTTTAAATAAGATTATGTAAAATTATATCACATTTTTTATTAAAAAATAAACTTTATTATTTATTTTGATTTTCTTTAATTATCTTTGCAATAAGTTCTAATGGGTGCAAAAATGGAATCTCTACATTTGCTTGATACAGCGCATTGCTTAACTGCATACGACAAGCACTACATTCTGCTACGATGAACTGCGCTTGTGTTTTTTCTATCATTTTTGCTTTTTTACTCCCCACTTTGCTAGCCAATGCAAAACGCTCTGTCTGGATTGTAACGCCACCAAATCCACAACAAGCAGTGGAATCCTCCATCTCAACGAGCTGATAATTTTGCTGCAATAATTTACGCGGTTCTTGATAAACTCCAAGCACTTTTCTTGCGTGGCACGGGTCGTGGTAAGTAAAGGTTTGTTTTGGGGATTGAAATTCTTGTTTGAGGCGATTTTGTTCTATATTGTTTAGAATCTCTACCAAGTTTGTTTGGGATTCCAAATATTTGGTCGCCATATAAATTTTTGGCAAAAGCTTTTCTATTCTTGATTTTAACTCTAAATCCTTTTCCATAAAATGCTTCCAATCCTCTAATATCATTGCGCCACAAGTCGCCTCTGGAATCAAAATCGCATCTACTTCTTCTATAAAGCTTTCAAAATATTCTACATTCTGACGAATGAGTGTATCTACGCTAGCGAAATCTCCTGTAAAATAAGCAGGTGCGCCACAGCATTTTTGCCCTTTTGCTAGCTTTGCATTGATTTGTAAAGCCTCTAAAATCACTAGCAAAGATTCACCAACATTTTTATAATTATAGTTTCCCAAACAACCAATAAAAATTGCTACCTTTCTAGTCTTTTGGGATTGTTTGGAATCCACAAAGCAGATTTCCTCTGAATGAGAATTTAGAAAACTTCTCTTTGCGATTCCTCCAAAGATTCTATTCTTAACCAAAGGCAAGGTAAAACGTGGCTGAATAGAATTGCCATCTTTTGTTGCTTGATACAACAAAGGGGCAAAAATCGCACCAAGTTTGAATCCAAAATCCATTATTTTTCTATGTTTCAAAAGATAAAAAAAGATGCGTTTAAACCAAGCAATTCCATATTTTTGAGCAATTTCATAGCGAATATTTTCAATCAAAGTATCTGTGGGCAAAGAATTAGGACAAACACGTACGCAAGTTGTGCATAAAAAACAAGTTTCAAAAATATCTTTAGCATTTTTATCTAGCGGAATCTCTTTGCGCTGATATGCCCCCAAAAGGTCAATAAAGCCGCGTGGAGAAGTCGCCTCATCTCCATTAATGCTAAAAATCGTGCAATCGGGCAAGCATTTGCCACATTTCACGCAGGCATTGCTTGTCTTTAAATAATCGTAATTGTCAAAATGCGCCATTGGGTTGCCTTAATTTTTAAATTGTTTTACTAAAAACTTTTTGATTGGTATTAATTTTTTTTAAATACGCATCAAATGGCATTACGATATTACGAATCAACAATGCACCCGTTTCACTCACCCAAATCCCTTTTGCATTTATCTCCACCAATCCTTCTTCCTCCAAAGGTTTAAGCTCCTCTAACGCTTCTTTGAAATGTTCTTTAAAATCAAACGCAAACTGCTGATTTATCGTGCTAAAATCCAATTTAAAATTGCTCATTAATTGCATAATCACTGCTTTTCTAATCTTATCCTCATTGCTTAGCCTAATACCTTTCGCGAAAGGCAGGCGATGATTGTCCAATGCCTCTTGGTATTGCGTCAAATCCTTGTAATTTTGCGCATAATAATCCTTGCCACCGCCAATAGAAGTCAGCCCGATTCCAATCGTTTGCGTGCCTCCTTGCGTGCTATATCCTTGAAAATTACGTTGTAATTGCCCTTTTTGTATAGATTTAAACAACTCATCATCAGGCTTTGCAAAATGGTCCATTCCAATCATTTGATAACCATTTTTAAGCAAATAATCCATCGTCCATTCTAAGATTCTAAGCTTTTCCTCTGGGTGTGGGAGAGTGGTTTCATCAATCTTACGCATTGTTTTTTTAATCCAAGGGACATGCGCATAGTTAAAGACAGCAAAGCGGTCTGGATTGAGGAGCAAGCAGGATTCTAAAGTTTTCTTAAAAGTCTCCAAACTCTGATAGGGCAAGCCATAGATTAAATCAAAATTAATAGAAGTAATCCCATAATCTCTTGCAAGCTGGATTGCCTTTTGGACAAGCGTAAAAGGTTGGATTCTATGAATCGCTTCCTGCACCTTTGCATCAAAGTCTTGGATTCCAAAGCTTAGGCGGTTAAAACCTCCTTTTTTTAACACTTCCATTTGTGAAAGCTCAAAAAATCTAGGGTCAATCTCACAGGCAATTTCCGCATTTTGTCCAAAATTTGGAAAAGCATCTTTCAATAAATCAACCAAAACCCCCAATTCTTCTGCATTAAAAAATGTAGGAGTGCCGCCACCAAAATGGAGTTGATACACGGGCTTGTTTGTATCCATAGCATTTTTTAACAATTCTAACTCTTTTTTGAGATATTCTAAATAAATTTTTTTGTTTTCCTCTTTGCTTGTATAGACTACATTGCAACCGCAAAAATAGCACGCGCTACGACAAAAAGGTAAATGCACATAAAGAGAAAGGGGGCTTGTATCTGCTTTTAAATCCTGCAAATACAAATCCAAAGTATATTTTTCGCTAAACTCCACTGCAGTGGGATAACTTGTATAACGCGGACCGGGCTTAGAATAAGTGGCAAATTGTTTAAAATCAATCTTATTGGATTGCATTTTGTGGAATCCTTCAACTAAAGTTAAAATGAATCAGGGATTTTTGGAATCTCAAAGAACAAATAGGGATAACGTTTTTTAAGATTTTTTACCAAAGCTTTGGGTTCTTTTTCGTAATTTTTAATTTCTTTCAATGCAATGCACCACACATCTTCAAAATCCACTGGCACATTATAATAAATTTCTTTCTCTAGCTTAAAAAGATATTTATCTATCTCAAGCTGTTTAGCAGATTCCAAAAGTTGTTGCATATTTTTTTTGGATACTAAATAAAATTCTTGTGCGTTTTTATCTTTGAAACAATAGGTTAAATCTCCGTCCAAGTCAGAATCATAAACCTTAGATTGCGTCTTTGCATTGTGGATAATCTCTTGCAATGAATCATAAAGATTATTTGTCTGATGGATTGAATTATTTCGTTTTACTAGCGGTTTTGGTGTAGCCAAACCATTACTCCTTTTTGAGCATGTAGGCGATTTTCTGCCTCTTGAAAAATTTTACTCTGCGCTGATTCTAATACTTCCTCACTGACTTCTTGTCCGCGATAGGCTGGCAAACAATGTAAAAAGATTGCGTCTTGTTTGGCAAGTTTCATCAACTTGCTATCCACACAATAATCCTGAAATGCTTTTTTCCTTGTTTCTTTTTGCTCTTCTTGCCCCATAGAAGCCCAAGTATCGGTTGTTACAACATCTGCCCCTAAAATTGCCTCTTGGGGATTCTCACTTAATAAAATCTTTGCGCCTGAAATTTTAGCAAAACTTTCTGCTTTTTGCAGAATCTTTTGAGAAACTTCATAATTTTTTGGCGAAGCAATACGCAAAGTAAAACCAAGTTTAGCCGCAAGCATAAGCCAAGAATGTGCCATATTATTTCCATCACCAATATATGCAACGATAGGATTCTTATCTTTGCCACACTCTTGCATTGTCATAAAATCAGCCAATAATTGCATTGGGTGAAAATCATCACTTAGTCCATTTATCACAGGCACATTAGAATATGCGGAAAATTCCTCCAAACGCGAATGCTCGTGTGTCCGCATCATTACCAAATCCACCATAGAAGATAACACACGCGCAGTATCCTTAATCGGCTCTCCGCGTCCTAATTGCGTATCATTGCTAGAAAGAAAGATTCCATTACCACCCAACTGATAAATTCCTGTTTCAAAACTCACGCGTGTTCTTGTGGAGTTTTTCTCAAAAATCATACCCAAAGTTTTGTGTGCAAGTGGATTACTATATATACCACTTTTTACTTCGTTTTTAAGGGTTTTAGCGAGAATTAAAATTTCTAAAATTTCTTCTTTGCTAAAATCCGCCAAAGTCAAAAAATGTCGCATTTTGTAACCTCAAATAAATTTAAATCAAAAGTTTATCTTACCCAATCAAGCCAAAATAAAACTTTAAACAAAATCAAAGGCTTATCATACAATAATTTTTGCTAAAAAAGGCTCAATATGCACGAATTTTCTGTCGTCTCTTCCCTCATAGAATCCTGCGAAGAAATTGCGCAACACAATCAAGCAGAGAAAATTCTAGCGATTCATTTAGATATTGGGGAGCGGAGCGGAGTCAATGTTGCTTTGCTAAAAAGTGCGTTTGAAGAGTTTAAGCTAGGTAGTCTCTGCGAGCAAGCCAAACTCCTTATTCAAGAATCCAAAGTAGAACTCACTTGCGATTCCTGCCATCAAAGTAATCTCGCAAATAAGCTAGATTATACACATTGTCCTTGTTGTGGAAGTGAGCAAGTAAAAATTACAAAAGGTAATGAAATGCTCCTTTTGCGTTTAGAAATGAAATAAATATTCTTGTGAGATTCAAGGAATCGTGGCACACATTTCGTTCTTGCGAGCATTTTTAAAAAAATGCGTGGCGTGCGCGCAAAGCATTCACCTGCAAAGCGCAAATCTAAATCAAAGAATCTTGGCATTGAATATTTAAATTGCCCAAAGAATAGATTTCTTTGTCATTTGCAAAGCTCATTCCTCACAATGAGAAAGGAAAAACTCCTTACGATGGCAAAAAAGAGACGCAATAACTTACCTTTAATTTAGAATCGCACTAGCAAGCATAGAACCAATCCAAGCGACAATATATGCACAAATAGTCGTCATAACGAACAAAAATACAATATATTTAAATCCACCCGCCTCTTTGCCAAAAACCACCGTCGCCGCAAGACAAGGATTGTAAATCATCACAAAGAGAATAAAAGCGATAGCGGTTTGCAATGGGATTGCTCTCTTAATCACTTGCATAAGATTTTCACTCTCTTCATCTACTTCTCCGCCTAGAGAATAAAGCACACCCATAGTAGAAATCACCACTTCTTTTGCCGCCAATCCACTCAAAAGTGCTACACTCATCCTCCAATCGAAATCAAGAGGAGCAAAAACAGGCTCAATCAACTTACCCGTCATTCCCAAATAGCTATTTTCAATCAAGGATTCCTCCAACGCAAAGGCGAGCTTTTCTTTTTCCTCTTCATTCAATACCTGTTCCATCTTGCTTTCATAAACCTCTTTCGTCTCTTCTTGAATAGGATAAGAGCTTGCAAACCATATCAAAACAGAGGCTGCCAAAATAAAAGTCCCTGCCTTTTTAAGATACATTTTTGCTTTAGTATAAATCGCAAACCATACCAATCTCCAATTTGGCATACGATATTTTGGCATCTCCATAACAAAAGGTTCATCTGGACCTTTAAAAGCAGTCAAGCGAAGAATCTTCGCCATTACCAATCCCAACAATGCGCCTAAAATATAGATTCCAAATAGCCAATTTCCTGCTTGTTGTGCTGGAAAAAATGCTCCAACAAAAAGCACATATACAGGCAATCTTGCACCACAACTCATAAAATTAATAATAAAAAGCGTCAATAATCTATCTTTGCGGCTTTTCAAAGTCCTTGTTGCCATAAAGGCAGGCACAGAACAACCAAATCCTGTTACAAGCGGAATAAAACTTTTTCCGTGCAAGCCAAATTTATGGAAAAATCCGTCCAATAAAAACGCAACGCGAGACATATAACCCGTTGTCTCTAACAATGCGATTCCAAAGAATAAAATCACGATATTGGGCAAAAACAACACGACTGCTCCTACACCGCCAATGATTCCATCTGCAAGCAGTGAAGCAAGGCTTTCACTTTCAATATTCTCTTTGATTGACTCTCCAAGCCAACCAAAAAAGCTATCAATTAAATCCATTGGCAACGCACCAAGCGTAAAGGTAAGCTGAAACAATACCCACATAAAAAACAAAAAAATCGGAATCCCTGCATATTTGTTAATCAAAATTTTATCAATACTATGCGTATAACCTTGCTTTTCTTTACCCTCATAATGCACGGTTTCCGTTATCAAGCCCTGCACGAACGCGTTTAAATCTTCCAAAAAAATTTCTTTATTAGAGGGTGTATCATAAATTGTATATAAATTATTTAAAGAATCTTGCAGTTTTTTAGATAATTCCATCCAAATAGGTTTTTTATGTAAAATTTGAAAGGTTTTTTCCTCTTGTTTTAGCAACAAAATCGCAATTTGACGCGCACTTAAGCCAAGCGATTCTATGCTTACATCTTTTTTATTTTTGATAAATTCCTCTAAATGCAAAATTTCTGTCTCAATTGCATTGCTATAAATACGCTTATTTGCATTTTGTCCCTTTTCGTAAGTTGCCACTATCACATCTAAGAGAGATTCTAAATTTTCTTTTGTATGTGCAGAAACTTGCACACTTGGAATCCCAAGCAATTCGCTTAAAGATTCTGTCTTGATTTTTATCCCCTCCTTGCGTGCCTCATCGCTCATATTAAGGACTAAAACCATCTTTTTTTGCATTTCAAGCAACTGCGCACTTAAGAGTAAATTACGCTCCAAATTTGTAGAATCTGCCACATTAACAATCAAATCATAATCATTAGATTCCACAAAATGTTTTGTGATTTTTTCTTCTTCTGAATAACCATAAAGCGAATAAGTGCCGGGCAAATCTACAATTTGTAACACATATCCTTTATATGAAGTGCTTGCTTCGGCTTTTTCAACCGTAACACCCGGAAAATTTCCTACTTTCATCGTGGAATGACAAAGTGCATTAATCAACAAACTTTTACCAACATTGGGTTGTCCAACAAGAGCAATTCGGATTTGTTTTGTTTCAGCCATTATTTACTCCCGCACTCTTTCTACTTCAATCGCATTTGCTTCTTCTGCGCGCAAAACGATACAATTCCTATCTAACTCAACCAAAATTGTAGAACCACCAAGAGAAGTTTCAAGCTTTTTGATTTGTTTTGTTTTAGAGATTCCAAAACTAAAGAGTCTATCCCTTAATTGCCCATCTACGCCCAAATGCGTAATCACTCCATATTCTCCATCTTTGAGTGCATTAATTGTCATTTCAATATCTCCACCTAATTTTCAAATTTTAATCTAGGATATTGTAACTTTTAGAAAGTTAAAACAATATTAAAATTGATTATCATTTTATAAAATTAGAAATTTCATAAAAAGTGGTGGGATAAAAGATGGATTAACTAGCTTTTATTTGGAGATTGTTGGACTTAATTCTCTTCTGCCCATTTTAAAATTGTGTCTTTTTGAGACATAAAATTATCAAAATGATGTGAGCCACCCTCTTGAATAATCAGTTTAGAATCCTTAAATTTATGTGCTGCAATTCTGTAATCAAGCACTTGGTCGCCCTTTTGCAAAAGCACACAATATAACTCTGGAGTAATAGAATCCACAAAATATTGCTTCAAACTTTCTACCAAATTCAAACTCCAAAAAAAGGAAGTCTTTTGATATGGAACATTGACGCGCCCAATTGCTGGCAATAAAGTCTTATAAGCATCTATCACAGGATTAACCAAAACGGCTTTAAGGTGATATTTCTGCGCCAAAAATGTTGCATAGTAACCTCCAAGCGAACTTCCAATCAAGCAAATTTTGTGTGTCTTGGAATATTCTGCAATCAAAGATTCCGCAAGAGCAATTGCCAAAGTTGGCACATAGGAGAGATTAGGCGTGAGTGCATCGGGCGCAAAAGTGATGATTTGTTTCCCTTTGTAACATAATCCAACACTACGAAACCCATGCAAATACAACAACACGACTAAACTCCCAAAAAATTATTTTACAGCTTTTAATGCAGCTTCGTAATCTGGCTCGCTTGTAATTTCACTTACAATTTCTTTATGCACGATTTGTCCATCAGGATTGACAACAAATACTGCGCGTGTTAGTAAGCCCTCTAATGGAGAACCTGCTAGAATCACGCCATAAGAATCTCCAAAATCCTTATTTCTAAAATCACTCAATGCAATTACATTTTCAATTCCTTCAGTAGAACAAAATCTGCCTTGAGCAAAAGGAAGGTCAAGAGAAACAACAAAAACTTGTGTATTAGGAATATTTGCTGCTTTTTCATTAAATTTTCTTGTTTGTGTTGCGCAAACTCCTGTATCCAAAGAAGGTACAACATTGATAATTTGGTATTTACCACTTGCTCCACCTACGCTTTTGACACTTAAATCTCCTGCTACCAAATCAACCTTTGGTGCTTTATCTCCAACTTGAACTGCTTTACCCGCAAGTGTTACTGCGTTACCTTTAAAAGTTACCATTTTATTTCCTTAAAAAATTAATTGAGTTTTTATTATTAAATAACGAAACTAAATTTTAGATTAAAATGCTTCAATTCTTGGGCGAGTTTGCAGAGAATAAATGGTATCAAATTCTTCAAGTTGATAAGATTCTATTGCCACGCGTCCAATCATTGCGGCATTATCCGAACAAAATTCCAAAGGAGAAAGCAATAATGTAACACCATAATCCCTGCACATCTTTTCTATTTGTTCCCTTAAAGCAAGATTGGCACTTGCTCCACCTACGACTCCAAAATGCTTCCATTGATGAGAGTTGGAACGATTCTGCTCAAAAAATATTTTACATTTTTGCATCAAGTGCGTTATGGCAGATTTTTGGAAGCTAGCACAGAGGTTTGTTTTAAATTCCTCACTTAAAATCCCTTTGGATTCCTTTTCCCTTTCAATTTGCATTCTTACCGCATTTTTTAATCCTGAAAAACTAAAGGCATATTGCTTCTTGCTACGCAATGGAATAGGAAAATTATAAATATCACTCTTTCCCTGTTTCGCATAAGATTCCACGATTGGTCCGCCGGGATAACCAAGCAAGAGCATTTTTGCTACCTTATCAAAACTTTCACCAAAACTATCATCTAGGCTTTGTGCGCAAATGCTAATATCGTGGAATCCCTGTGCTTCAAGCAATAGTGTATGTCCTCCCGAAACAAGCAAAACTCCTAGAGGAAAAACTGCTTCAGATTCTAAGAACAAAGAATACAAATGCCCTTTTAAATGATTTACACCAATGATTGGAATATTTAATGAAAAAGCCAAAGTTTTTGCCATTATTAAACCTTCCATTAAAGTTACATTTAAACCCGGTTCTGTGGTAATGGCAATAGCTTTTACTTCCTTAAAATAAGGCTTGACTTTCTCTAAAATAAGAGGTAAGGATTCTGCGTGCAGGCGACTTGCAAGCTCTGGAACGACGCCACCAAAAGCAGAATGTTGTTTTTCTTGAGAGATTTTTTGATGAAAGATTAAAAGTTTAGAATCAATTTGAGTGAGTGCGATAGAACTATCATCGCAACTACTTTCAATACTTAAGATAAGCCCACTCAAAAGATTCTCTTAGTTTATGCGTTTTGGTCTAAAACATTTACACCCAAGCTTGCTAATTTTTTATCTACTTTTTCTAAAGCTTTTTCCAAAGTTTCTTTGCTAATATCAGGCAAATTACCACCCCAAGCTTTTTCTGCTTGATTGTAACCTCTGATGATTCCCTCTCTACCAGCTTTCAATTTCTCAACATCATCTCCTGCACCAGCTAAAACAAAATCTGCGATTCTGTCTGATGTTTTTGCAACACCAAAAAATCCGTCCTCTGCAATTAATGCTTTTGCTTCATCTTGTGTAAGTTCTTGAATAGGCTTCCCATCATAGCCAATAGAACTTAAATCCAAACCTTTTAGAATCCCACTTAGTTTAAAAGGGTCATTCATCGCACTTGTATTTGAACCAAAAAGCCCATTTTGCGAAGAGAAATTTGTCTCACTTGAAATCGTAACATTCATTTGAAATTGCATAATATAACCTGTTACCAAAGACTTTGCATCAATGTTTAAAGCCGCTTCTTGTATCTTTTTATTTCTATCTTCCGCCGAAGTTTCGTCCTTTTTAAGCGGATTAGAACTCATTGCATTTTGCAAATCGTTTGCATACTCAAAACTACTTTTTGTAGAATTACTAGAAATATTCATTGCCATATTGTCCTCCTTGACAAAAATTTATGTAATAATATCGTCAATTTTTTTAAAAAGAGTATAGAAAATGAAAAAAATTTTTGCAGAATGGGAAAAACAAGATGGAATCTTGCTCTCTTTTCCACATAAAAATTCAGATTGGAAGCCTTATTTAGACGAAGTGCGCAATACATATTGCGAAATTATTTATCCAATTTTACAGGTAGAATCTTGTCTGCTTGTGTGTGAAAATAAAACATCTACCAAAGATTACATAAACAATTATTTTGCCAAAAAAGGCTGGAATCCAAAACTTCTTTCTCGTCTATATTGCGTAGAGATTCCTAGTAACGATACTTGGACGCGTGATTTTGGAGGTATCACGATTACAAAAAACAATCAAAACATTGTACTTGATTTTGGATTTAATGGTTGGGGATTGAAGTTTGCTTCCAATTTTGACAACAAAATCACACGCGAACTTGCTAAACTTGGAATCTTAAAAAACATTAAAACAGAAAATTTAATTTTAGAGGGTGGGAGCATAGAAAGTAACGGGGCTGGCATTTTGCTTACCAACACACAATGCTTGCTAGAGGACAACCGCAATCCAACCTATACACAAAAACAACTTGAAAAAAAACTCAAAAAAACTCTAGGGATTCAACAGATTCTATGGCTAAACTCTGGCTATTTAAGTGGTGATGACACCGATAGCCATATTGATACTCTTGCGCGTTTTGTAGATAAAAAAACTATTGTCTATGTGGGTTGTGCGGACAAAAATGACGAACATTATCCCGCGCTCCTTGCAATGAAAAAGGAGTTGGAAAAATTGCGCGACCTAAAAGGTGAGCCTTTCAAACTCGTTGAATTACCCTTTGTTGGCGCAAAGTATTTTGATAATGAGCGACTTCCCGCAACTTATGCGAACTTTTTATTTTTAAATGGGAGGATTTTACTTCCCACCTATCAAGATTCCAATGATAATCTTGCAAGAGAGATTCTGCAAAACATTTGCCCAAAACACGAAGTCATACCCATTGATTGTTCTGTGCTAATCCGACAACACGGGAGTTTGCATTGTATTAGTATGCAATTTCCAAAAAAGACATTAAATTTTAAAGCTCTTAAGAATCTTAAAATATAAAGTATATTTAAGAATATTTCAGTAGAATTGCGCTTTATTTTTGAAATTAAGCGGAAATGGCGAAACTGGCAGACGCACTAGACTTAGGATCTAGCGCCGCAAGGCATGGAGGTTCAAGTCCTCTTTTCCGCACCATTTTTACTTTACACTTCAAAAACTATCAAATTTTTTGATTTTACTCTATAATCACAACTTTAACTTGCAAAGGAACAAAATGGAATCACACGATTTTGCCTCATTAAAAGAATCTTTCAATACTCTTATTTCACAAGTCAAGCAAAACAATCTCCTTCAATATCAAATTCTAATGTCCAATTGCATTACAAATGCCAAAATCAACAAAAAAGACAAGCAAACCTTGTTACTTCTTTTGCAAGACAGAGATAGAAACTACCTCCGAATCAACCACAACTCCCAAGTTTATACAAAAATCAAAGAATATTTAGCGATTCTACGTCCTCTTAAAATCCAACGCAATGCACTCGTTAGAATCGGTGGCGAAAATGACGGAGGATATGTGATGTGTCGCCCTCTTCTAAAAATTGGGGGGGGGCAAATAGCCCCTATTTGCAAAATGCAAAGGCAATTTCACTAGGAGTTTCCGATTATTCTCCTTGGGATTTAGAAATGGCGGAGATTGGCTATCTAGTGATAGAATATGATGGAAGTATCACACATTCACCCTACACACACCCCAATATTACTTTTCACAAAAAATTCGTTGCAACAAATAATAGCGATTCTACTATTACATTGGAAACACTTCTCAAGGACAATCAGCTAGATTCCACACAGGCGAATATTTTGCAAATTGATATTGAAAATGCAGAATGGGAAATGCTGGAAAATATCAATATAGAAACTTTGGCGCAAAACTTTGCGCAGGTCATTTTTGAATTCCACGGCTGCAATCCCGAAGAAAAAAGTGGATTTCATCAAAGAATCACACAACTTGGGCGTTTAGATAAGCATTTCTGCCCCATTCATTTGCATTTTAATAATCACGGCAAAATCTTTTATTCTAGAGGATTGTTTTTTAGCACCTCCATAGAGGTTAGCTACATTAACCGCAAATGCTTGAAAGATTTGGGTTTCAATGAAAGTCAAAAAATAGAGCAAGGAATCTTAAAAGATTTGGATTCTCCTACTTGGCTTGCAAATCCAGAAATTCCGATTCGGTTTTCTTAATTTTTAAAAAAGGCTTAATTAGATAGAATCCTAGAATTGTCCATTTTGCCTCTTTTGCAGAATCACAAAAGCAGCCAAATTATAAAATCCCAAAGTCTCCCTACTCTGTGATTCTCCCACTATGCGTATAGATATTTGCTCTTTTGCCACGCGCAAAACCCACAAGCGTTACTCCTGTCTCTTGCGCAGCTTTCACTCCCATAAGAGTAGCAGCAGCCTTAGAAATCACAATAGGAATGTTATGCATCACTGCTTTAATCACCATTTCAAGCGATAATCTTCCACTCACATAAAGAATCGCATTGCGTGTATCAAGCCCTTGCAAACGCGCCTTTCCCATTACTTTGTCAATCGCATTGTGTCTCCCAATATCCTCACAAATAAGTGTGGAATCCCGCAAAACCAACATTGCTTTATGCACACAGCCTGTCTTCTCAAACATTTCACTTGGGGATTCAAAGCATTGCAAACACTCAAAAAGCTCACTACACGAAATCTTCCTATCAGATTCCACAAACCGCTCTATAATATGTCCCTCCAAGTTCCCAGCAACTCCTACACAACAGCCAGAAGTTAATGTTTTCTCGCGAAAGAGATTCTTAAGATTCTCCTCTACAATCTCTGCTTCTATTGCAACAGATTTTCCGTCTTTTGCAATCTCCAAACGACGAATCTGTGATACATCATTAATCACACCTTCACTTATCAAAAACCCAACGATATGACAATCTTGTTCTTTTGGGATACTCATAACTGAAAGTAGCTTTTTGCCATTGAGATAAAAGCCAACGCGCTCCTCTGCAATCACACAATCTTCTACAAATCCTAAAGAATCTCCCCCAAACCCACTAGGAGAGATTCTTTCAATTTTCAACGCTTGATAATAGGATTCCATTACGCCGCATTGATTTCTTTATAATAATAACTATGCAAAATTGCAATTTCCTCTTCACCCATATGTCCATCAATGATTGAATGTAAAGCTCCCTCAATCGCAAAGACTGCCATATAAATATGTGTAATCAATAAAGCAACAATTAAAAATCCGATAAAATTGTGCGCTAACGCCATCATTCTTAAAGTATTAATATCGCTGAATTGAAAAAACATAAAAGCGCCAGAAATCACCATTGCAAATCCGCCCAAAGTGCAAACCCAAAACCACATTTTTTGTCCTGCGTTAAACTTCCCTGCCGGAATTGGCTTCTTCTCTTTGCTTAAATATCCGCCCATAATCATAAGCCAATCAATATCATAAGCTCTAGGCAATGCACTTTTAAACCACATTAAGAACATCAACACACCAAAGATTGCGAAAACAATCGTTGCGATTCCATGCACATCTCTTGCAAAGCGAACGAATCCTCCTCCACCTAGCTTATCACCAAAGACCATAACTAAGCCCGTCAAGCACAAAGCAACAAAAGGGATTGCTGCACACCAATGCACGAAAATATTGTAACTAGAAAAGACGCGAATTTTCTTTCCGTGATTGAATTTCTTTTGTCCAATCACCATAAAATGACCCAAAAAGGCTAAAGGCACTAGAACAATAAGAATCCCAAAAATCACAGAAAAATAATGTCCTTGCAAAAGCGTAAAGATTTCACCAAAACCATAAGAATTGGGAGAATCAATCCCCCAAGTTTTAATCGCCTCCACTTCCGGACCACCATAGATTTTTGGATTTGCTCTATCACTTGGTGCAATCAAAGCATTATTTCCGCTAATCACCTCTGCATATTGCTTACCATCTTTTTGTGGCACACTTGGGTTTGCCCCAAAGGAAAGACTAGCTCCTGCCACAAATAAAACCAACATAAAGATTCTAAAGAATTTCAATAAATTTCTCATAGAATCCTCCTAGTTGCCATACGCCGTTTTCCACACATTAGGCACAGCGTTGGGGATATTTTCTCCTCGCACAGTCGCACGATGTGTGATAATGTTTGAAACTTCTTCGCTGCTTCCAGCAAGCAGAGCTTTCGTAGAACACATACTCGCACACATTGGCACTTTACCTTCAGCAATTCTGTTTTGTCCATACAGATGATATTCTTCCTCACTATTGGTCTCTTCGGGACCTCCTGCACAGAAAGTGCATTTATCCATTGTTCCGCGTGAGCCAAACACACCATTTTTTGGAAATTGTGGCGCGCCAAAAGGACACGCATAAAGACAATATCCACAGCCAATGCAAGTTTTTTTATCGTGCAAAACGATTCCATCTGCACGAATATAAAAACAATCCACTGGACACACTTGCGCACAAGGTGCATCAGAGCAGTGCATACAAGCAATAGAAACTGCAGTCTCCTTGCCTACGACTCCCTCATTTAGCATAACAACTCTTCGGCGATTGACACCCACAGGTAAATGATGTGCTTCTTTACAAGCCACATCACACCCGTGGCATTCAATGCAACGATTTGTATCGCAATAAAATTTGATTCTTGAGAAATTCTCAAGATTGCTTGGAATTGTATTACTCATTTTCTACTCCTTATGCTTTCTCTATGCGGCACAAACCACATTTTGTTTCCGGACAAGCAGAATTGTAATCAAACCCATAGCTTGCAACCATACAAGCAGATTCTCCAATCGCATAAGGTTTTGTGCCTTCAGGATAATTTTCAAGTCTTGATTTGCCTTGGTCCATTCCCGAGAAATTTTGTGGCAACCAAACGCTATTGTAATCCACTCTTGTAGAAAGTTTAGCAGGAACTAAAATGCGTGTATCCATTGTTCCATATACCCAAAGCATATCACCATTTTTGATATTCATCTCCGCAGCTTTATCGGGGTGAATCTCTACAAACATTTCGCCCTCTACTTCTGCTAGATATTTCGCACTTCTTGTTTCTGCACCTGTTCCCATATGCGCTACAAGCCTACCACTTAACATATTAATAGGAAATTCATCTACCCAATTTTTATTCTCACCAAGCTCTTTTTGTCGGCTACGATATTTGATATTTGCCCTAAAATGATTTTTCTTATCAGGGAAGTTTGGATACTTATCTACCAAATCTCCACGCACAGAGTGCAAAGGCTCACGATGCAATGGAATCTTATCATACCAATTCCACACATTTGCTCTTGCTTTACCATTTCCATAAGGGCAAAGTCCTTGCTCTAAAGCTTTTTCTACAAGAATATTATTACCAAATCCCATAGCAAAGCTAGTTCCACCAATTGCTTCTTTTTCTGCTTCTGTAAGCTTAATACCAAGAGATTCCGCATTTGCCGCAGTTACAGGAGCGTGTCCTCCACTATATTTCGCATTTGGTAAAGAACGAGGAGTAAGCATACTTTGACCGCTAGGATTTGTAACACCCCAATTTACACGGAATCCCATACCTCCACGCATAACAGGAATTTTATCATTATACATTACAGGAGTTCCGGGGTGTTTATCACTCCAACAAGGCCAAGGCAATCCATAATAATCTCCCTTAAATGGACCAGTTCCCTCTAAGGTTACCTTATCAAACATATGCCAATTTTCTTGATGTGCTTTTAATCTCTCCGGACTCATTCCCTGCAATCCAATGCTTCGGATACTTTGAGTTAATTCTACCGTCGCGTCTTCTGGCCAAATGAACTTATCCCTGCCTTTAGATTTTGCAATATCATAAAGCCTTCTTTGATATTCTTCTAAGAATCCCAATCTTTCTGCCAATCCAAACAAAAACTCTTCATCAGGACGACATTCAAAGAGCGGTTCCATTACTTTAGAACGCCATTGATAGCTACGATTTGTCGCTGCCACACTACCACTTGTCTCCATTTGAGAAGCCGCAGGCAAGCAGAATAAATTATCTGTTCTATCCCCATAAATTGCCAAGTCATTCACATAAGGATCCACAAATACAACTAAGTCTAATTTATCCATAGCCTTGCGTTGCAAATCTAACAAAGAAACAGTGGTCATACCCGAACCAATGACAATCAAAGCGCGCAATTTAGTGCCTGCATTGTTTTCCATATTTTCATCATCTAGCACACCAAACTTCCACGTAGAATGTGCAAAACCTGTTTTGCCCATCATCTCTTTGTTTTTGAAGCGAGAAACCATCCAATCATAATCTACTTTCCAATGTCGGCAAAAATGTTTCCAAGCAGGTTCTCCCAATCCGTAATATCCGGGCAAAGAATCTGCGAGGTTTGTCATATCTGAAGCACCTTGCACATTATCGTGTCCGCGCAAAATATTCACGCCTCCACCATTTTTACCAATATTTCCTAAAAACATTTGTAGAATCGGCATAATACGCGTATTGCTTGTCCCCACAGTGTGCTGTGTTAAACCTTGATTCCAAATCAAACTTGCAGGTTTTGCGCTTGCCATTTCTTCTGCAATATGGCGAATTGCATCTGCTGGGATTCCACAAACATCTGCTGCAACTTCAGGAGTAAATTTCCTTGCTTCTTCCATAATGAGCTCATAGCCATCAACTCTATCTTTGAGATATTGCTCATCATAAAGTTTTTTTGCGATGATATGATTAAGCAATCCATACGCAAAGGCAATATCTGTCCCACTTCGGATTCTGTGATATTCATTACATTTTGCTGCTGTTTTAGTAAATCTTGGGTCAATGCACACGAGTTTCGCACCTTTTTCTTTTGCACGTAAAATATGCACCATAGAAACAGGGTGATTGACAGCTGGATTTGCACCAATAACTAAAATATATTTAGAGAATTGCATATCGCCTAAATGGTTTGTCATTCCACCATATCCAAATGTATTTGCCACACCGGCAACTGTTGGAGAGTGTCAAACGCGAGCGCAATGGTCTATATTATTTGTCCCAAAAAATGCTGCAAATTTCCTAATGTAATAGCTTTGCTCATTAGAACACTTCGCACTTCCCAAAAACATCACCGCATCAGGTCCGCTTTCCTCTCGGATTTGCTTAATTTGTGCAGCAATTTTATCCATTGCTTCATCATATTTAAGTCTTGTCCATTTACCATTTTGTTTTTCTAATGGATAGCGAAGTCTTGTTTCACTTCTTGCTCTATCAATTAAATCTGCGCCTTTACAACAATGTCCCCCTTGAGAAATAGGGTGGTCTTGTGCAACTTCTTGTCGCACCCAAACACCATCTACCACTTCAGCTACGATTCCACAACCCACAGAACAATGGGTGCAAATTGTTTTTACTTTTTTGGACTCTGGATATCTTTCTTTCAACTCTTGTGTAGTTGCTTGACGCATAGTTTTTTGTGTGTCATTTCCCAATGCAATACTTGCGCTAGCTAAGCTTCCAAGAGCGGTCATTTTTAAAAACGCACGTCTGTTATTGCGTCTTTGAATTGTTTCGCTCATTTTTCACCTCGCTTTTTATTTTGCAACAGAATAGTATAAATCCCATTGCTGTGTTTTTTGGTAAAGAATCTCTTTTTTAGGCGATTTGCCACGCACGAGATTCTCACTTGTGCCTTTTTTGCCACAGCCTGCCAATGCAATACTTACACCTGCGACTGCTACGGAAGTTTTTGCGGTAGTTTTTAAAAACTCTCGCCGACTCTTTTCCATATTGGCTCCTTATTTAAGATTTGGGATAACCCCACTTAAGCCCTCGCAATAAAGGCTTAAGTAGAATTATTTAAGAGTAAAATTCCATTTCAAACTTCATAAAAGATTCCACTATCAACGCAAGTGCTAAATAAAATTTTGCATCACTCCGTGCTTTTAGCTCATCTACCCAACCCAAAAAAGCTTTTTGACTAAATAAAAAGACTTCTTTTGCTAACTCTACATTCTCTTTCTCTATTAGGTAACGCATAAAGCCGCACAGAAATCCTAAATGTTCCTCTGTTTCTTTAAAATTCTCTGTATTTACTCGCACATCACTTCCTTTCATTAATGCTCTAATTTTCAAAAGAGATTGCCCACCAATGCAGTTTTCATAGTAATGCGAAAGATGCATACCGACTTGCTTCCCTCCAAAAGGCAATGCAAAGAGACGAGAAAATTCCTCTTTAATATTTTGAATCCCATTGTCTTCTAACTCTTGCTTTAAAAGTAGCATACTGCCTTCTGCTTCCTGATTTAGAGGAGCATTTAACAAAATTTCTAATTGTTCTTTTGCGATTCCTGCTCTTTCTTCTAGCATTTCAAAAACCAACAAACCATTAAAAAAGTCATAGTATAAAACACGAGCATTTTTTAAATTTAATTGTTCTTGTTCGCTCAAATTATCTAACATCTGCCTCCCTTTCCTGTGCAATTACATTTGTTGTATCAAGCATAACTTTGACTTTGCAATCTGGACAGCATTGAATTGTTCTAAACTTTTTAATATCCTTTGCAAAAGAATCCCCAATCATTAATAGCACTTTTTCAATGGATTTCTTTGTGCTAAAAACCTTCCCACATTCCACACACAAAAAGGGCTCATCTTTTGCCAACTCTTGACTTCTAAAAAAATCTGGATTTAGCATAATCCCTTCTTTATGAAGTTCCATTGCGTCTTCAGGACAGGAAGCAACACAATATCCGCAAGTCGTGCAAAAGCTTGCATTGAAACGTAAAGAAAAATCATCACTTCTAGCAAAGATTGCATTTACATTGCACGCTCCCACACAAGAAAGACAAAGTGTGCATTTTTGTGTATTTACTTTGATTTCCCCATAAAACACAGAATCTTTGCGTGATTGTGTCGCGGGTACACTTTTTGCCAAACCATAATCTTTGTCTTTTACCATGTATTGCAACCTCTGTGCAAAAGACTCACGATAAGGTTTGTTGTAGCGGTTTTGATAAAAATAAGATTCTATTCGTGGTAATTCCAATTGCGATAAGAATTCTACCTGCTGCACAGCAAAAATAAAATTTTGTTGATGGATTTGCTGTGTAATATGATTTAAAAATTCCATAGGTGCGCTTAAATTTTGTGTATAAACCACCAAAGCATTTCCGCTCATTTGCACCATACTTAGCAAATCATTTTCGTTTAGTATCAACAAACTTGGCAAAACTAGAGGCAGAAAATCAGAGGGTAAATTTTTGTTTTGTGAGGCTAAGATTCTATAATCTTGCGTGTTACATAAGAAAATCCTTTGTCCTTTATACTGCTCTATGATTTCCCCCAAGCTTTCTTTGGGCAACTCCTCATATTCCAAACAATTTGTCGGACACACACCCACACATGCACCACAGGCAATGCAATCAATTGGTGAAAAAACCAATTCCATTAAGTCGTCGTTATTATCTACACCAAAGGTAGGACAAACATTTGCACATCTTGTGCAATGTCTTTCTCTCCTATGATGATATTGGCAAAGATTCTCTTGATAACCAATTATTTCTTTATAGGAATAAATACCAATATTTTTTTTCAACTTTTCTAATAAGCTTTCAGGATTCTTAAAATCAGCTACATTATAGACACCTCTAAAGCGCAACAATTCTTCTTCGCAAACAAACAAAACAGCTTGCGCAAACTCTATAATTTCTTCATTATTAAGTTTGGCATTAAATCCACCAAAGCTTCCGCTGAAATTTTCTAACAATTCTAAATCTACTAAGGCAACTTCAAAAAACTCTTGCGCCAAATCCACAAAATCTTGCACGATTTTTGGAATCGCTCCTTGTTCGCCCGCGTAAATTACCGCAAGTTTCGCATTGATTTCTACTTCTTTGCTATTCTCTAATGTAAAATCATCTATAATTTCTTGCACGCGTTCTAGCTTGGCTAACTTATGATGATAATCCTTGTTTTGTTTGTTTAACAAAAGGTTACCAGTTGGTAAAGAAGTTGTATTGATAGTATTAAATGGTTTAAAACCTAATGGATTCATATGCCCTCACATCTTATAAAATAGTTTAATTTTTTACCTTATTTGCTCTTAATCCGCATTTTATTCACTTCACACTAAAAAGTCAAGATTCTTTTAACATTTTCATTATATAAATTAATATATATAAAGGAAAATTAAGGGTTAAAGCAATATTAATGATAGAATCTCAAAGTGAGACTCTATAAGCTAAAGCAATAAATGAAATAGACTATCTACCCTATGATAAATCCTAGAGATTACATCAAACTTCCACCAATGTAACCATAAATTCCAAATAATAAACCATCTACCACAAAAGCCGATAAGCAAACATAAAGCGTTGCGATTCCTACTACGATTTTAAGAGGCAAAGTTGCATTCTGTAAATAAACATTCCCATCACTAATCAAAGGGTCTTTTAGGAACATATAAACGATAAGCTTTAAATAATAATATGCCGCAATTGCGCTATTGATTGCCATAACAAAAGCAAGAAACAAGTAGCCATTATTAATTGCTGCGCTCATCAAATAAACTTTACCCCAAAAAACTGAAAAAGGTGGAATCCCTGCCAAAGACAACATAAATAATCCCATAATCACAGCGGCTAAAGGACAAAGCTTGATGAGTCCAGAAAATTTTTCATAGGAATGGTCATAACGTTTATCCCAAATTTGTTCTTTTGTGCGAGAAATCCACAACATCGCAAAGATTCCGAGATTAGTAAAAAGAAACAATATCCAATATAAAAACAATGCACTATAAGCTTGCATTCCACCAATTAACACAGCACTAAATGCAAATCCCGCGTGAGAAATAGAACTATACGCAAGCATTCGCTTTACATCTTTTTGCACAAGTGCCACCAAATTTGGCAAAGTCATTGTAATCACAATTAAAAGATACAACACAGAATGCACCCATATAATTTCTACAAAAATACTAAAAATTCTAATCGCAACTACCAATGCTGCAATTTTGGGAGCAATAGACATAAAGCCTGCCAAAAAAGAGTTAGAACCCTCATAAACATCTGGCGTCCAAGTATGGAAAGGCACTAAAGAGGCTTTGAATCCAATGGAAGCGATAAAAAATACTGCACCACTTAAAACCAAATAAAAAGGCTCATAATCGTGTGCTTCTAGCACATTTCTAATGCCTTCTAAATCCAAATGTCCGCTTGCTGCATAAAACAACATAGAACCAAAGGCGAAACAACCCGCAGACAAAGAACCCATTGTAAAGTATTTGATTGCTGCCTCAAAAGCAGTCGCTCGATTGTGCATAGCAATCAGAGTATAGAGCGCAAGGGAAGCTGTTTCTAACCCCAAGAAAATAACGATTAAATGGTCGCTACTTACCATAAATTGGAATCCTGCACACATAAATAAAAAGAGTGCATAATATTCTGGATAAGCAAACTCGTGGAATCGGTTATAACTCAAAGTCAAAGGCACAAACAAAATCGCAGAAACTAGAATAATCATTTGTCCTAAAAGCGAGAATCCATCTATCGCAATCAAATCAAAAAAGGCTCTTTCCCCATTGATGCTAAAAAATGTGATATAACCCAAACTAAGCCCCAAAAACAAAATCGTAAGCATAGTATAAAGTTGTTTATTTGCATTTTTTAAGCACATATCCACAACCAAAATCAAAAGCCCCCCAACAATCGTAATAAGCATAGGAAAGATACTGAAAATATTTAAACTCTCCAATGGAATACTAAAAGTTTCTAACATCTATCTCCCCTCCTCTTGCAAAGATTCTGCATTCGTTGCATTATTTTCTTTTATTGCTTCTTGTGAATCTTTCTTTTCCCCTTGGGAATTTTCTAAATTTTCAAGATTTTCTATATTTGAGCTTTCTCCCTGTTGTAAGAATTCTGATAGCTCTAAATCTATCCCTAAAAATGCTTTAGTTTCTGGAGCTACCACACGAGAATACATTACTGCAAGCATATTTTCTACACCTTTATTGATGGGTGTTAAAATCGGCTTAGGATACACACCAAGCCAAATCACAATCGCAACCAATGGTAGCAAGGCACTCCATTCACGTTTATCCAAATCTTGTAATTTTAAATTTTCTTGATTTATAACTTTTCCATAAAATGCCTTGCGATAGAGATTGAGCATATAAATTGCACCTACAATAATGCTAATTCCCGCAACTCCTGCAAGAATTGGAGAGATTTGGAAAAACCCAAGCAAAGATAAAAATTCCCCTACGAATCCCATTGTCAAAGGAAGTCCCGCTGAAGCCATCATCATAATCCCAAAAATTGCAGCATAATTAGGCATTACCTTTGCGATTCCGCCAAACTCGGCAATCATTTTGGTATGCCTTCTCTCATAAATCATTCCTACAAGCATAAACAGCGCGCCACTGATAATCCCATGACTTAACATAAAAAAGACAGACCCGGAAATCCCCTCCATATTTAGCGCGAAGATTCCAATCATAATCACACCCATATGTGAAATAGAGCTATAAGCCACCACTTGCTTCATATCCTCTTGCGCAAATGCCACCATTGCGCCATAAACAATCATAATTAAAGACAAAATGGCAACAGGCATTAATAAAGCCACACTCGCATCAGGAAAAAGCGGCAAAGAGAAACGTACAAAACCATAAGTTCCCATTTTTAAAAGCACAGCCGCAAGGATAATAGAACCAATTGTCGGTGCTTGTCCGTGCGCATAAGGCAACCAAGTATGGAAAGGAAACATCGGCACTTTGACTGCCAAACCGCAAAAGAATGCAAGGAATAACATTATTTGCAAATCCTCTGGGATAAGGCTTAAACTATACCATTCCAACAGAGAAAATGTCCAAACCCCACTCACGCTAAAGTAATAATACGTTAAAAACAAGATTCCAATTAGCATAATCATTGAACCCAAAAAGGTATATAAGAAAAACTTCACAGCGGCATAGATTCTACTACCACTTCCCCAAGCACCAATAATATAAAGCATTGGCACTAAAGACAATTCCCAAAAGATATAAAACAAAATCATATCCAATGCGCAAAATACGCCAATCATTATGCTTTCAAGACATAAAAGCGAAAGGATAAGCTTCTTGGTTTCTTGTGTTTCATTCAAATAAATGAAGCCTATTAAACTAATCAATGCACTTAACACAATCAAAAAGAGAGAGATTCCATCTACACCCACAAGATAACTGATACCAAAATTAACCACTAAAGGAAGCGAAGTAACAAACTGAAATCCGTCTGCTTCTCTATCAAAGCTATACCATAAAAGCAATGCCAACCCTAGCTCAATAAAGCTAATAACGACTGCGTAAGCTTTAAGATTCTCTTTAATGCCAATTGCTAAAATTGCGCCAATGAATGGGAAAAAGATAAGCAAAGTTAAAAGGTAGTCCATACTGCCTCCATACAAACAAAAAATATTAATACAAGTAGCAATAAAACTACCACACCAAAAAACATAATTTTTAACATTTTAGAAAGATTCCCACCTTGAATCCATTGCATACTTTCTCCGCTACTATTAAGGAATCTTGCAATCATATCTACTACGAAATCTACCACACACTTATCAATCAACCAAGCAACTTTGGCAAGCCTAATATAATTCTGTATAAACAGCCTATCATACAGCATAGGAATATAATACTGATGGCTTAAGAGTTGATAAATAAAAGTTTCCTGCCATTTAGAAGAAAAACCACCTTTTTTGTATTTTAACACCGCAAATGCAATCCCACTTAAAGCCACAAAAGAAGTCAAGAAAATAAGATTCCAAATGGTTTGAGATTCCAAATTTGCGCTAAAATCAGGCAGGGTTTGCGTAACAAAATGATGAAAAGTTGGCTCAAAGAATCCCGCAAATACCGCCAAGATTCCAAGCGGCAACATAGCATAAAGCATATAAGGATAAGCCTCATAGGGATGCTCTTCTTCGTGCTTTTTCTCGCCAAAAAATACAAGCATAATCAGTCGGAAGCTATAAAATGCAGTTAAAAACGCACCCAACAATAATATTCCCCATAAGATATAAGCTCCAGAACCGAATGCAGCTTCCAAGATTTTATCTTTGGAGAAAAATCCAGAGAACGGATAGATTCCCGCTAAGGCAATAGACGCTAAAATCATCAAAATTGCAGTAATTTTAAGGGGACGATAAAGTGCTCCCATTTTTGAAATATCCAATTTATCGTGCATAGCGTGCATTACATTTCCAGCTCCCAAGAACAACAAAGATTTAAAAAAAGCGTGAGTCGCAAGGTGAAAAAGAGCAATCCAATAAGCCTCTAATCCTGCTGCAACAAACATATAACCTAACTGCGAAAGAGTAGAATATGCGATAATACGTTTCAAATCCTTATTCACTAATGCCATAGTTGCAGCAAAAAGTGCTACAAATGCTCCTAAACTCGCAATTAAAAAGCCAATTTCAGGAATCATTGTATAAAGTGGATTCGCCCGAATCACTAAATAAACTCCAGCAGTTACCATTGTTGCCGCGTGGATTAATGCAGAAACAGGGGTTGGACCTTCCATCGCATCTGCGAGCCAAGTATGCAAAGGAAATTGCGCACTTTTACCCATTGCACCCACAAAAAGTAGAATCCCAATTGCTATTAAAATCCCTTTGGGTGCTTCATACACACTACTTAAAACTTCTTCATAGCTCAAAGTGCCAAAAGTCCAATAGATTAAAAAGATTCCAAGCAACATTCCAAGGTCAGCGATTCTATTCATAATAAAGGCTTCATTTGCTGCAAAAGAAGCAGAATCACGCTCATACCAAAATCCAATCAACATCCAAGAACAAAGTCCAACGCCTTCCCAGCCAATGAATAATCCTGCAAAGTTATCACTCATAACCAAAATCAGCATAGAAAAGACGAAAGCACTCAAATAAATAAAGAATCTATTGAAACTTTTATCGTGGCTCATATAACCAATAGAATAGATATGCACGCACAAAGAAACAAGCGTTACTACAAATATCATTGTCGCACTAACACTATCTACTAAAAATCCAAAAGGAATATAAAGTCCCCCAGCTCCAATCCAATCCATTAGTATTACTTTGACAACACCACCTTGTAATGTATGCACAAAAAGCAATGCAGAGGCTAGAAATGAAAATCCCAACATCAAGGAAGCAAAGATTCCAACACTAATCAACTTCTGCTTTGAAGCAAATGGAATCCCAAACAATGAACCCACCAATGGCGCAAACAATGCAATATATAAAATCGCTTCCATACTTAGCCTTCCATAATTTGTAATTTATCTAAATCTAATGTATGATGCTTTTTATACCAAGCAATAAGCAACCCTACCCCAATTGCAACTTCGCTTGCCGCAACAGCGAGAATAAAGAATGCAAACATTTGTCCATTTAAATCCCCGAGATATTTTCCAACGGCGACGAATCCGACATTTACAGAGCTTAACAAAATCTCTGTTGCAAAAAATAACATTAGTAAATTTTTGCGTCTAAGCATTCCAAAGACGCCAATCATAAACATAAGACTAGATAAAATCAAATAATGATTAAGCGTTATCATCTTGCTCTCCTTTTGGTGCTTGCTCATTTAAGGTTAGAGAATAATGCATTCCTTTGCCAGCTAGCACAATTCCCGCAATCATTGCTACAAGCAACATCATTGCCGCAATTTCAAAAGGAATCAGAAATTTTGTAAAAAGCACATAGCCTACCATTTGCACATTTCCCACACCCTCTTGTGGTGGAATCACAGCTTCTAAAGTTGCAAGATTCTGCGTAATAATCGGAGCAACAACCACAATAACAAGCAGTAATGCCCCCAAACCGCTTAAGACAAACAAAACCCTAGGATTCGCAATTTTTTCATTTTGTAATTTTTGAGCATCAAAAAACATCATCGCAAAAGCATAAAGCGCAATGACCGCTCCCGTATAAACGACAATTTGCACAACACCCAAAAATTCTGCTCCAAGCAAAAAGAAAAAAGCAGAAACAAAAATCATTCCCGCCGCCAATGCACTTAAGGCATAAAGGATATTGCGCGTTGTAACCACGACCAAAAACATTGCTAAAGTTAAAGCGCAAAATGTGTAAAACGCAATGGCTTCAAGCATTGACTTCCTCCTTTTGTTTTATTTCTGCGGTTGTTTTTATTGCATTTTCATCTGTCTCTTCTAAATATTTCAAAGGGGTGAGCTTAATATGTTTATCCGCATCTACGCTTATGCTTCCAACACCGCTAAATTCAGAATCCCGCCCGCTTAACACTTTATCAATCGGTGTTAGCATATCATTTTTCAAAGCAAAAGACGC
Organism: Helicobacter ganmani; assembly: GCF_003364315.1. Classification (NCBI taxonomy): domain Bacteria; kingdom Pseudomonadati; phylum Campylobacterota; class Epsilonproteobacteria; order Campylobacterales; family Helicobacteraceae; genus Helicobacter; species Helicobacter ganmani. The sequence continues at coordinate 52,443 of NZ_NXLS01000011.1, forward strand.
TCTTTGTTCGCTTGCATTCTCGTATCTCTTTCCATGCACAATCGCAAGTTCAGGGCAAACCTCTGCACACAATCCGCAATAAATACATCGCCCAAAGTTAATGCTATATTCAAAGACTTTTTTGCGTCTATCCTCACCATATCCTGTTTCCATACGAATGCAATTTGCCACACAAATCTTTTCACATAATCCGCAACCAATACATCGCTCGTTTCCGCTTTCAAGCAAACGTTTTAGCTCATGCACTGCACGATAACGCGGACTTAATGGTAATTTTTCTAATGGATATTGCACAGTGTGGATTTGCGCCTTGTAAAACTCCTTAAATACAAGCCACAAGCCTACAAACAATTCACCCTTTAATGCGCGATTCCAAAACCTCACAAATTTTTGCGCATTACTCAAGAGAGGTGTTTGCTCAACAATCTTGATATATTTACTCAATTTCCACCTCCTAAACAAATGATACCCGTAACAAAAACATTTAAAAGTGCGAGCGGAAATAAGACTCTCCAACATAAACCCATAAGTTGGTCTGGGCGAATATGAGGATAAGCTGCTCTTGCCCACATAAATAAAAAGATAAGAAAACTGACTTTTAAGATAATTGCGATTCCTCCGGGAATGAATCCAAGCGGATTAAAACCACCTAGGAAAATCAAAGACACAACAAAAGACAATGCAATCATACTTGCATATTCACCAATAAAAAACATTCCCCAACGCATTCCCGCATATTCTGTCGCATATCCCGCAACAATTTCCGCTTCGTGTTCTAGCAAATCAAAGGGTGTCCTATTAAGCTCTGCATAACCAGCAAACAAAAATAAAACAAACGCTAGAGGCTGTGAAAATATCAGCCAATTTGTGATTCCTCCTCCTTGATAATTGTTAATATCAATCAAGGATAAAGAGCCAACTAACATTAAAGGCGCCAAAAGAGATAACCCAGAAACAACTTCAAAACTAAGTAATTGCACCGCTGTTCTTGCTGCCCCCAAAATAGACCATTTACTATTTGCACTAATACCACCCAGCAAAGGACCATATAAGCCAGCAGCCCCAACACCAAGCACAAATAGAATCCCGACATTAATATCTGAAATGATAGGTTGAATGGTATAACCAAAAAGCTCAAATTCAGGAAAAAATGGAATTGGAGCCATTGCGATAAAAGCGGTTGCTGCTGTAATTGTTGGTGCGATTCTAAAGATAAGGCGATTTGCTCCACTTGGCACAATATCTTCTTTGGTAAAAAGCTTAATCCCATCGGCTAAAATCTGCAAAACCCCAAAAGGTCCCACCATCGTTGGACCTAAACGACGTTGGAAAAAAGCTAGAATCTTGCGCTCTACATAAGTCGTAAAACCTGCCAATGCTGAAAAAATCAGCACGACAAGTAAAATTTTAATCAGCGTCTCAATAATATAATTCATACCAAAACCTTTAAAGAAACATTCGCATAACGCGTTGTTGGAAAAAGTTTAAATTCCTCAAATTCGCACACGCCAAGTGCTGCAAATTCACCCTCCATTTCTTTATCAAGAATCGCTAAGGTTTCTACCACTTCTCCATTTGCAAAACGCACTTCCACCTTATCTCCTGCGTTAATTCCAAGCTTTTGAGCGTATGCTTCACTGCATTGCAATCCATTTTTAGTATCCAGATATGCAGATTGCAAAGTGCTTTCTGAAAAATGTGCAATCGGATTGCGCGCATAGAGATTATAGGATTCCAACTCTGTCAATTCTATTGGCGAAATCTCTAAAGGTTCTTTTGGGAAATGAACTCCCAACAAATACCCACGCACTTCAGAGCCATCGTTTAAAAATCCAAACTTCAAATCATCGTATTCTACACTTTTAAAGCCTTTTTCTATGGATAATTCCGATGTGTAATCTATCGTGGATTCGTATTCTAGCCCCAGCACTTTGGCAATATCATTTAATTCATATCCATTATAAGACGTTGCAGGAGTTAAAGGCACAACCCTTTTATCCACATTTACCAATGTGCCTTCTTGCTCATTTAGATAAGGCATTTGTAGAGAGTTTTCTGCACCCACGCCGATTCTATAATGCCCTTGCGCATTGTAGCCAATACTATATCCCACGCCCTCTTTATCTAACTCACAAATCAAAGCAATACCTAATGCATTTGTCGTAGGTGGAAGCAATAGAATCTTAACCATACTCAAATTTTCAATATAGCCCAAGATTTTTGCAATATTTTCGGAATTTTTCGCACGATACACATCAAATCCGACAATCAAAATCGGATTCTTTGCGCCCTGTATTCCATTCTTTGTCGCTTCTATGGATTCTTTCAAGCCACCGCAATAATCATACAATGCACTTGTGATAACTTCTACTTCTTGTGCGATTTTTTCTACTTCCTCTTTTTCTATAAATTTTTCATTACCCTCCTCGTCTAAGACAACATTACCCTCTTTGTCTAGCTCTTTTACCTTAACTTTCTTTTTGACTTCTTTTGTAATTGTCTGCATTTCTTTGCGTTCGTATCGTTCAATTTGTGATTTCAAAGAAAGAGGCATTTGCTCTCTTGGAATACACACACTTGCCAACAACAATGCAAGGGCTTCTTCGCTATTTGGTTTATAGATTCCATTAATTGTGGTTTTTACAAAACGATTCACAACAACATCTTGCATTGTGTGAAAATACGCTAAATTCGCGCCTTTATTCTGTTTCATTGCATTGTTAATTTTATGTGTAACCACAGGCATATCATAGCTCAATGCTCCACCAAAGCACATAACAAAAGTGCTTTGTGTAATATCTTTTTGATTTGCGTTTCCTAACGAGCCACTAACTTTCAAATAAGAATCTAAAAATCTTTTAAAAGGATAAACTTCCTCACATACCAACTTATAACCAAACTTTTCTTTTAGATTCTGTAAAATCAAAGCTTCCTCGTTGCTTATATTTCCTGCAAAACGAATCGTTTGTGCTTCTTTAAAGGCGGCAATGCTTGCGTTGAAAGCTTCCTTATCTTTTTGGACTTGCCGATTATTCACATCAAAGCCCAATCTTCCCGCAGGACAAAGTGTAGAAAAATTCCAATCACTACTGACGCGATATACCTTTCTTTCATCTCCTCCGATTCCGCTTTGCTTCACTTCATAGGTCAGCGCACAACCATTACCGCAATGCACACAAGTGCTAGGGATTTTCTCTAACTCCCACGCATTGGAACGATACTGAAAATGCCCAATCGTGAGCGCACCTACGGGGCATACACTGACACACTCCGCACAATCAGCGCACGCTTCTGCCTCCACACCATTTAGTCCTATCAAGGATTTTTTGAATTTCGTCCAAACCCCATAAGCATCTTTTGGCATAATATCTTTATATTCTTTGGACGGCATATCACCTTCGCGTTTTTGGGCTTTAATGTGAGATTTACCAATTTTATCTTTACAGAGTGTTACGCAACGTTCACATACAATACAAAGATTTGGGTCATAAACTGCCTTACCCCAAGAATCAAATTTCTTCTCATCATCTTTCATCGCATAATTCTGCTCATCTACGCCTACATAATGTGTGTAATTTTGCAATTCACATTCACCGCTTTTGTCGCATACTCCGCACTGCAAAGGGTGATTTACAACATACGCTTGCATAATTGCTTTGCGCTCTTCTTCAATTTCTTTGGTATTTACCAAGATTTGCATACCCTCCTTTACTTTTGCATTACACGCATACACGCGTTTGCCATCCGCCTCTACCATACACATTTTACACGCAAGCGTAGGAGATGCACAAGAAAGATAACAAATCGCGGGAATAAACACTTCATTGGCACGCGCGGCATTCAAAATGCTCTCGCCCTCTTCACAAAGAATCTCACAACCCTCAATCGTTACTTTTATTTTTTCCATTATGCCACCTTGCTTATTTTGACTTTTTTATAGCAAAATTCATATTTTAAATCCCAAAAGTCTTGAAAATTCAATGTTTGTGGAATCCACAAAATCCCAACCATACCTTTTAATTGCATATTCTTACGCAGTTTAACTTGTATTATTTTATCTGATTGTATTAGTTGTACTTCAATTTCTGATTCCTCTTGTATCTTGCTTACTTGACTAAATTGTTTAGAAACCTCCAAGATTGGCTCTCTTAATGCTTTGGTTTGCAAATACGCTACTAATCCGTCATAACACTCTAATTCGTCCAATGCGTCTATGCAAGTCTTTTTTTGAGTCTCTATCTCTTTGGGTGCAGATTCTAAAAATACAATTTCTATTTGATTTAGCGCATTACTCAAAAGTGCTAGAATCTTTCCAATATTACGCGCTCTCTTGTGTGTGCTTAAATCTCTCCCCAACACAAGCACATTTTTTCGTGATTGAAAACTTTGTGCAATCTGTTCCAATTCTTCTTCTGCCAAATTACATTCAGAAGACAAATACCCCACATCTAAGGATTCCACAAATGCTTTTAACCCTAAATCTCCATTAGAAGTATCATAAAATGCGTTACAAAGCAAAGCGACAATTGCTTCTTCGCAGCCCACTTCATAAAGAAAATGCAAAAGTTTCGGATAAGGATTGAAGTTTAAGGGGTGGAGCAAAAAAACTTGAATGGAATCCTCACAATCATCTTGCGATTCCAAAACTTTTAAATCTACTCCTTGTTGCTGCAATACACAAGCAAATTCCTCTACAAATCCGCCCAAAAGTAGAATATTTTTGTCCTTTAATGTGTTTTTTTCTAAGGATTCAATAAAATGCGCCTTTCCATCATTTGCCAAAAAAGATTCTACCAATGCGCTCATTCCGCAACCTTTGTAGTTTCTTTTCTCACCATAATTGTCCAATCCACTTCATTAAATCGCAAAGAATTTAATAATGTATTGCCACTTTGTTTCACTAAATCTGCACTCTTTTGCACATTATCAAAGTCCAATACTTCAAACAAAAAGATTCCTACTTCTCCTTTTTCTAATTCATTGTCCAAAATGGCTTTTAAGCGCGGACAAAAATCATTTTTTAAATGGCGCAAATCAAAACGTTTCATCGGTCAATCTCTCCAAATACAATGTTTGTATTCCCAATAATCGTTACAACATCGGCTAAATAATGTCCGGGCAATAAATCTTGCAACACTCCTGTATGGAAAAAACTAGGGGTGCGCATTTTTACACGATAGGGATAAGGCTCGCCCTCCGAGCGGATAAAGAATCCCAACTCACCCTTTGGCGATTCTGTTGGAACATATACTTCGCCAACAGGAGGGCGCATTCCTTGTGTAACCAAAACAAAATGCTGCATTAAAGAATAATTTTGTGTCATAATTTGTTCTTTTGGAGCAGAAAAATAACGCGTATCCTCACACATTAAAAGCGTATCGGTATCTTGATATTTATCTATCAGTTGATATAAGATTCTAATACTCTGACGCATTTCTTCCATATAGAGTAAATAGCGTCCATAGCTATCATTACTCTCTCCCACAGGCACATCAAACTCTAACTCATTATAAAGTTCATAAGGTTCTTCTTTACGAATGTCCCAAGCAATTCCACTTCCACGCAACAAAACCCCACTTAATCCCCAGCTTTTTGCCATTTCAGGGCTTACAATACCCACATTTTCTAAACGCATACGCCAAATTCTATTTTCGCTTAAGATTCCCTCATAAAGCTTAATTTGGCTTGGCAACAGCTCCAAATAAGCCTTTAACTTTTCAATCCAACCTTGTGGCAAATCCAATGGCACTCCGCCAATTCTAACACTAGAATGCGTTAATCTTGCACCACAATAATCCTCAATCAAATCAATACCAAATTCACGCTCTCTAAAGCAATAGAGGAAAATACTCATTGCCCCCACATCTAGTGCGTGTGTTGCAAGCCAAAAGAGATGAGAAATAATGCGATTGAGTTCCAAAAGCATTGTGCGAATCACTTTTGCTCGTCTAGGCACTTCTACACCCAATAATTTTTCTACGCTTAATGCAAAAGCATAGTTGTTGGAGCTTGCAGCAATATAATCCATTCTATCTGTCGTGGGCAAAAACTCATTATAAATCATATTTTCTGCCATTTTTTCCATTCCACGGTGCAAATATCCCACATCAGGAGTTGCCTTGATTACTTTTTCGCCTTCTAATTCCAAAATCAAACGCAACTGCCCGTGCGCACTTGGGTGTTGAGGACCAAAATTGATTACCATTGTATTATCACTTATGCGGTCAAAAGCAATATTTTCATAAAATGGCATTAATTTATTGGGTTGCTGCATCTTACTTCCTCTCTTTAAGTTCTTTGGAATTTTCCGGCTTTAGTTTGGTTACAAACAACACACCTTCCTCCTCTTGATAGGCAATGGGCTGGGGCTTCTCTGCTCCTTTTTCTATTTTTTGTCCATATTCCACTTCATAACCCAAATGAGAGAATCGCGTAGAATCATAGCGGTCAATCCTTGCGGAATCTCTTTGTTCTACACCAATGACTTCGCGATTCTCTTTACCAAAGATTGTATCCACTTCATACCATTGCGCTGCTTCATCTCCTTGCAAAGGATAGCTTTTAAGCAAAGGGTGTCCCACCCAATCATCAGGCATTAAAATACGTTTAGGATAAGGGTGTCCTAAAGGTAGAATCCCAATCATATCATACATTTCACGCTCACTCCAATCCGCACTACGAAATAATTCCGTTACAGATTCTATTTTTTCGCCTTTTCTTAAAAAAATCTTTACCCGCAAACGTTTCGCACGGCTTAAAGAGAGCATTTGATAAAAGATTTCAAAGCCTCCTTTTTGTTCTAAATAATCTATTGCGCTAAGCTCACTCAAGACATCATAACCGATTGTTTTTAAAGTTGCTAATGTGCTATAAATAGAATCCTTTTCTACCCATATTACCAATGTTCCACGCTCAAGATAAGATTCTATGATTTTAACTTGTTTGCCCAACATCTCTACATCTGCGCAATACACAGCGTCATTGGTTATAGGTTCTCTTGGGATTCTTGGGGAAACATAAAATCTATCTTTGTAATAAACTTCTTTTTGTGCATTATTTTTGGGTTTATATTTTCTCATACTATTCCTTTATACCAAACGCTTAGGAGGCTGCACACGATTAGATTTTTGCTTGCGGATTTTTTGCTGAAGCACCATAAGGGCATATTGCAAAGTTTCTGGACGCGGAGAGCAACCCGGCAAATAAATATCCACAGGAATAATCCTATCCACGCCTTGCACAGTGGCATAAGTATTAAACATTCCACCGGTGTTTGCACAACTTCCCATAGAAATCACCCATTTAGGTTCTGGCATTTGGTCATACAAACGTCTCACAAATTGTGCGTGCTTTTTGGTAACAGTGCCCGCAATAATCATCACATCACTTTGTCTAGGACTTGCCCTAAAAATTGTCCCAAATCTATCAAAATCATAACGACTAGCACCTGTTGCCATCATTTCAATCGCACAACAAGCCAATCCATAAGTCATCGCCCAAAGCGAATTACTACGCCCCCAATTCAACAATTTATCTACGCTCGTTAGCGCAATAGGCAAACCCCCGCCTTTAAGATAATCTACTTCATGCTCTGCCATTTCAAAGCTCCTTTTCTCCAAGCATAAACAAATCCAATCACAAGCAACAAAACAAATAAAACCATTTCAATAAAGCCAAAAGCACCAAGCACCTTAAAATCCACAGCCCAAGGAAACATAAAAATAATCTCCACATCAAAAAGAATAAACAACAATGCCATAATATAAAATTGCGATGAAATTCTATTGGGCTGCTTAGTGGGTGCTAAACCACATTCATAGGGGGCTAGTTTTAGCTTTTGCGTGTTTTTATTTGCCAATTTTCTCCCCACGAATCGCGAAAGAAAAGTTGTCATTAAAAACGCACCAAAAGTAAAAACAAAAATAACGAATACACCAAAATATGGATGAGAAATATCTAAATGCGACACTTGCAAACCTTTAAGTTATAAAACTTTCTTGCGTATCTTAGCGTAATTCTCTTAAATTTTAAAAGAAAATCACAAAATAAGGCACAAAGATTGACTTTAATTTCATATTAAGAACATCATTCTAAAAAGAATCACTACCTTAAAAACTTTATAAAAAGTCAAATTTTCTATTACTTTTTAAAATATTCTATCTCTCTTTTCTTGGAAGTTTAAATGATACAAAAAGAAACATTTTTGAAAAAATTTTGCTTATAATTTCGTTTTATAGTAAATAAATTTCCTTTCTATAAATAATTCTAAGAAAAATTACACACTATGCAATGGGATTTTACAATAAAGTAGAGGATTTCTTTAGTTCAATGCCAACTTTTGGCTTTAGAGTGATTTTATTTTCTTCTAATAAAATACTCAAGGTATGCTTAAAAGCCTTTTTGCTCATTGCGCACACAGATTGAATCTCACTTGGCTTGCTATCATAATGTAGATTCAACTTTCCACCTTTTTGGCGCAGAATCTCTAAGACTTTTCCGCTTTCTTGCGATGTTGAATTTTTTTTCTTAGGGTGTTTTAAAGTTAAATCACATTTGCCATTGGAATAAATACGTTTAATATATCCTTCGCCCTCATTAAAAAGGGGGAATTCTCCAAATATTTCATTTTGATAAATCAATCCCAAATTCACCCCATTCACCACACATTCATAACCCAAAGGAGTGATTCTAAAAGGTAGAATCCTGACCTTAAACCCTGCTTTCAGATTCGTAAGATTCTCACAAAAATTGCTCAAATAAGGTTTAATGTTTTCTTTTGCAAGCAAACGATTCTCTCTATCTACACTTAAAAAAACTGCCACTTGAGAACCTAAGGGATATTTTTGAGGCGTCTTAGTCGGCATAAACACATCTTTGGCGATTCCCAAATCCAAAAAGCAACCAAAATTGTTTTTATCCACCACTTTCAAAACCGTGATTTCTCCCCTTTGTGCTTTGGGTATTAAGGTTGTAGCTATGGGGCGGTCCTGCGAATCTGTGTATAAAAATACCAAAATCTTATCTTCTATTTTTGCACCTATGGGTAAATATTTGTTTGGCAACAACACCTCTTCTTGCCCACTTTGCAAATAAGCACCCACTTTAGCAAAACGGACAATTTTTAACTCTTTGCAAATTCCTATCTCAATCAAAAATTTCTCCTAAAATCTCATAAAGACTACTTCCTAATGGCATTCCATAGACTTCTGCGATTTGCATTCCTACAAAAAACACCATAATCATAAAAACTACAAATCCAATCAAGCCCAAAAGTAAAAACATTTTGATGAGTTTCAAATAAAATTGTTCTTCTAATGCATCATCAAGTGTTTTATAAAATTTCAAAAAATCTATGAAAAAATGTAACCAAAAGATAAAAAGTCCCACAAGCACAATGCATAAAACCCCAAAAATCAACATTGATACATAAGGAGAAAAGCTTGTGCTAAACTCATAAATATGCGCTTCCCACATCAAAACTGCATAGCCAATATGCAACCCAAAACCCACAAGATTTAACAAAACGATGAAAAATACAAACCCGACAAAAAGTTCTGTCGCGCTAGAATATTCCCGAAATTTTTTGTGCATATTCTTTTTAATTACATTGTCTTGCAACCCTTGATAACGCAACTCCATAATTTCTAATTTCAAGTCTTTCAACCAATTCTTACGCGTTTTACTTGCAATTTTTACCTGCGCATTTCCACTCATTTACAATCCTTAAATTCTGTAAATTTATAGATTGAAATTCTACTTTAAAATTGTCAAGTAAAACTTCACATTTTGGAATCATAGGATTTATCAATATGAAAGGTGCGATAAAAACTTTCTAAATCTCCAAAATCACTTAATAATCCAAGCCTTTCTAGCTTGTCTAAAACTTCGCGTGTGCAATCCGTTTCTTTTGGCCACTCACGCATATAATCATCACACAAGCCCTTATCGCACGCATCAAGCAATAAAGTTTTACCAATGATTTTTATATCACGTTTTGCGTCTGTATTATTCACCACGCGCCAAAGCAACATATAAAGATTTTCCAAATCGTTTTTAGCAAAATCCACAATCACCACAATACGCAAAAATCTTTGTAGAGATTCTATATCTGCAGAGGGTAGGCTCTCCAAATTTGCTTGCTCTAGTGCCAAAAATGCTTTTTTAAGACTTTCTTTTTTGTCTATTCCAACCAATACAATAGGATTCCTTGTGTCCTGATAAATTTGTCGCACACATTTCACTTCTCCGCTAACACGCAAAATTTCGCTCAATATTTTATATAATTGCTCCTCACTTGCAAATTCCAATGTACTTTCTATTTCGTCCTCACGAGTACAATCTAAGCCCAATTTTCCACCTTGAGCAAAACTAGGCGAAGCGTGGTCTAGCGCATCACATACTCCCTCACTCATTAGGCAATTCTGCACTGAAAAACGATTGAGAATATAAGGAATAATCTCTGCACTTTGCAAACTTGGCGCATTTTCTCCTACAAAAATCGCGTGTTTGACAAAACTCATCTGCCCCACACCCCAAAATGCGTGCATACTCTGCTGGGCAATATGGGGAAAACGCGCTTTGATTTTAGCCAAAATCAGATTATGAAACACGCCATTTTCAGGCATATAATAGTCTATCAAATTGGGGGTTGTGGTTTGCAAAAGAGGCAAAAAGATTCGCTCTGTGGGAAATCCTAAATATTTATCCTCCAAAGGTGGCTTACCGACAACCGTCGCAAGATAAATAGGATTTTTCTTGTGCGTGATTGCACTCACTTCTAACACCGGATAAGGTTCAATGGGGGTATAGAATCCCGTATGGTCGCCAAATCTCCCCTCCTCACGCATTGCACTAGGCTCAACAAATCCTTCAATCACAAAATCCGCATCATAAGGCACGCAAAGCTCATTGCTAACGCAACGTACCATTTTTGCACGGTTTTTGCGGATAAATCCATACAGCATTAATTCAAATAAGCCATAAGGCAAAGGTGCAGTAGCGCACCAAGTATAGAGAGGATCGCCACCAATTGCGATGCTCACAGGCATTTTTTTGTTTGCTTTATGGTATTCCTCTAACAAACTCACGCTATCCTTATGCACTTGCCAATGCAATCCTAGATGATTTTTATCATACACCTGCAAACGATACATACCAAGATTCCTCACACTACCATCTAAACTCTGTGTATAACATTGCCCCATTGTGATAAATCTCCCCCCATCTTCACTCCAAGTTTTAAGAATCGGGATTGTGCTTAAATCTACTTCCGCCCCCCTTGAAATAACTTCTTGGCACAAGCCCTTTTCTTTGATAGTTTTAGGAGCTAAAAAGCGCAAATTCAACATTTTTGGGGCAATTTTCAAAGCTTCTTTTAAGGATTTTGGGGGCTTAAGCTTGATAAGTTCTGCTACCTCTTGTGCGATTCCTTGCGTATCGCCTACAAGCAACTGCACACGAGAAAAACTGCCAAAAAGATTCATTAGCACAGGGGTTTCATAGCTAATCTGCCGCGCCCTATCCACAGGATTAGTAAAAAGCAGAGCTTTGGAATTTTTATGTTTCACTTCCAAATATGCCAAATGCGGAATCTCTAGCTCTACATCTAAGGGCTCTGTGATGATTTTTAGCTCATTATGTGCTTTAAGTAAATCTATCGTTTGTCGCATAGTTCTCCTTGATTGCGCCTCTCTCTATTGAAGTTTTGGATAAATTATACCTTATATTTCCCCCCCAAGCAAGTTTTTAAATGTGTGTGGCAAGAGTCCTCACAAAAAGTCTTAAAGGATTGTAATTTTAGCCTTACGATTCGTAATTCA
>NZ_NXLS01000012.1 GCF_003364315.1 Helicobacter ganmani
TCTTTATAAAAGCGGTTTTGTCCTTGAGCTTCTGCTACAACTTTATGAAAAACCGCAACATTCTTTAACCCTCTTTGTTTATAAAGCTCTCGCATTCTGTCTAAAATGGAAGCTTCTTTTATACTCCACTCCTGCAAAGCAAAAAAGTTAGAAAAGACAATCACGCAAACTTTCTTTTCACTCCCTTTTTTCAAGCTTCTTAGCTCAATGCGTTGCACAAACGCCTTTAGCTCTTGCAAGGAATAAAAAACCAATTCCCGCAAAGCTTCTTGTTTTGTAACCATTTTTACCCCTTTCTTATTCTTGTGCCTTAAAGTTAGCCTTAAGCTCTGCAACAACTTCGGGCGTTATTTCTATGTTATCAAAATCTCTAAAATCTTTAGTGTGATACCATTTTATAACATCCCCCATAATATCTATAGTTAATGAAAATATGCACCCGTCCCACTCTCGCTCTTTTGTCTCATAGTGCAAAGGGTCTGGCGCACTCATTAACTCGTTATAAGCGTCTTGCAGGGCTTCCATATAACTATTAAACTTTTTCATTTATAGCACCCTTACGCACTTTCGCAATGCTTTCTATTTCTGCAATAAAATCTGGCATATCCTCAAAATTTATCCATTCCATTTGCCACCCCCTACAAGCAAAAAGAGGGCTGAAAGTGCGATTCTAAGTCTCTCCGCTCTTTGTTTAAAGCGATATTGCGCTTTTCCAAATTTTCTTTAATAAAAGCCATTCGCGCTTTATGTTCCTTTTGTTTTTTAAGCTCTAGCAAAAACCCCCTAATGTTACGCAAGATTTTGCTTTTAAAAAGAATCTTGCACCTTGTTTGGCTTGTCGTGCTTAAATCCTTGTAGATAAAAAAGCCATTCTTGGAAGTGTGGTAAAAATTTAATCCCAAAGATTCCGCTAAAATTGTAACTGCTTTCCTTGAAGCTCTTTTGTATTGTGTTTCCATTTTACAACCTTTTCTATAAATTTATGACATAATTATATCAAAAATAATAAATAAAGTCAAGCTTTTTTATAAAAAAAGCACTATTTAAGCAAAAAATTAATAAACTTCCATTACCTAACTTTTCTCCCTTTTTTAAGGGGGGCGTTGCGGGGGGTGTCCCCCTGCTTTATGGAACATTAAAATGAGACTTTAAGGCTCATTTTTCCGCCTTTAACCTTGATAAAGGCGGGGCAATAAGGAGAAATTATGACAAAACAGGAATTTAACGAAGCTCTTAAGGCATTAAATCTCACCAAAAAAGAGTTTTGCGAAAAATTGCGGGTAAAATCTATTACTTTAGAAAATAATTGGGGCATTAAATATCCTATCCCACAATATGCAATTTCTTGGCTAGAACTTTACAAAACCGCTCAAAAATACGAACAATTTGCGGAAATTTTAAAAAATCACCACGATTTAAAAAATATTATTAAAGTAAAACCAAAAGAAGCAAGTCAAACTTTCACAAGAAAAGACTTTGATTTAAAACTAAAGGAGTTAAATCTAACACGCAGAGAATTTTGCCAAAAGGTTGAAATTGCGTATTCAACACCTAACTCTTGGGATAAATATTCTCCTATTCCCTTATGGGTAGAGGCTTGGCTAAACACCTATGAAAATGTAGAAAACTTTAAAAAACTAGAAATTCTGCTCTAAAATCTTTTAAAAAATCAAAAACATATTTTTGCGGAAAGAGTTTTGAAAGAAATTGCGATAAATTGGGAGTTTAAAGGCTATTAATTTACTTAAAGTATTTTTAAACGCAAGAAAGCGGGGAGATAATAATAGCGTTGGATACGAGCTTCCACATAAAATCTTAACCGCATTTTAAATCTTTTATTAAAAATAAGCTTAAAATATGGATTTCTACCCCTGCATTTTAAAAACCATAATGAGAATAAATCATTAAGACTTTGATTATAATTTTGTAGAGAATTGTAATATATTTTGGAGGAATTTAAAGCTTTTTAGAATATTTTTGATTCATCTCTATAATTTAATTTATTCTTAATGATTATTTTGTATATGATTTGAAAATAAATTTTCCGCAAAAATATGTTTCTGATTCTAAAATTACAACAATCTTATTTTACGATATTCTTAAGACTTCAAAAATTACCATTTCCGCAAAAATATGTTTCTGATTTTATCTCTAAAATATGGATTCTCATTATTCTTGTAAGTGTCTAAAATTAGAATCTTGCAGTGTATTTTTTCATTCTCATTATTGTGTTTTTTGAAAACTATTTTTTAGTCTTATATATTATAAGTGAATATTAAAAGGGAAAGAGAAATTAAAGAATAAGATTTTATAGATTAATATTTTAAGTTTATGGTGAATGCAGTTTTTATTTGCTTTTGCGCTTTTGAATGCTTTTACTTTTAATTTTACACTTTATAGATAAATACTATATACCTCCATAAATCAATTTTAAGGGGTATAGGTTTGAAAAAGATTGAAAGCAATAGATTTTCTTATTTTAATCTTTTTGAATGATTTTAGGGCTATTTTAGAGCTTAATTTTGATATTGGAATAATTAAAGTCATTCAAAGCTTTTGAAAAAGAATTTCTAGCTTTTTAAATTTCTTTCCATTCTCTCCTCAAATGCAAGGAGTTTTTGATTAAATGTCGCTAAGTTTTTTTCCATAGATTTTTTTAGCTCTTGTGGAATCTCTAAATGATTTAAAGCATAATAAACTCTTGTTGCAATCTGGATTCCTTGTTGAAAGGATTGCTGTTTTAAATGCTCATAAATAAACTCTTCTCCTCTATTAAAAAAGGCTAGATTCTCATTAAAATCCCGCAATGATTGATGAACATTCTCCTCTGTAATAGCATTTATATCTACTTCCAAGATTTTAGAGAGAACTAAATCCTCATTGAAATCCTTGCAATAAGGCTTTATTACATTCACTTCTGCATTTTTAAAGCATTCTTGCGCCTTTTGTGTATTCTTCTCTCCTGCTTTATCTCTATCAAACCCTAAAAACACCTTAGCATTTGGAAATCTCTCATCAAGATATTGCAAAGCTTTTAATTGGCTTTCTGTGATTGTGCCATTGGTGGAGAGAATCAGTGTGTTTGGAGTGGTATCCATTTTGTTTAATCTCTCATTATTGAGCTTTTCAAAGAGACTTAAAGAATCAATACTAGATTCTGTAAGAATAATTTTTGCAATCTTGCCTCTCTCCTCTTTTTCTTTGCTGTTAGAAAAAATTATCGTCTCCAAACCCTTTTTGCCATAGCAAATTTGTTTTAAAGGCTTTGTGTAAGCTTCTCCCTCTTTGTTTTTTAAAATAGGATTCTTTAAGTGAAGCTGGTAGCCTGTTTTAGAAAAAATTTGTTGTTCTTGTGCTTGTTCTTGCTCGGGCTTGTTTATCTGTAAGGTTTTGATTGTATAGGTTGGAATCGCAATGTTTCCCCTTTCGTCCATTTTGATTTCATTTACTAAATGTTGCAAGATTGCATTACTGATTCCCCTCTCACTAGAAAAATGATTTTGCGATTGTAAATTCTTAAAGGTTAAAAACTTGGCTAACACCTCTTCTACTTCCTTGTCTCTTGTATCAGTGTTTTTGGATAAAGTATGGCATTGCAAATTTGTTTCTTTTTGGAGCTGGAGCAAATCTTGCACTTTTAATCCTCTATTTTTACAGAAATTAAAAATATTTCCTCTATCGCTTTCCTCATAGGGATTAAAATAAAGATAATCGCCCTTTGCATTGCGTGAAATCACCAAAGCGTCCCCATTGTCGTTTTTAAGCTTAATGTGGTTTTTTGAGCTTTTGTTTTTGTCTTTAAAATAACCCAAATTAAGCAGGATTTGGTCTAAAGGAAGTTGCAATGTTTCTTCTGCATTCAATCTTGGTATTTTTGCCATTCTTATCCTTTTTATAATGTTTTTAAATGTTTTATAATTGTTATTAACATTTTTAAAATATTTTAAATACTTTTGAAATATTTAAAAATTAAAGAATAAACTTGATAAACTCTTTTATCATTATTATCACGCTACGCCATTTCTATGGAAATAGAATAACCCAAATAAAAGGGAGAAACTTCCCTCTTATAATTAATTTTGATTAATCCAACAATGTTTATTGATTGCTTGTGCTTTGTAATACTTGGATACTAGGGAGTAACGATTAAAGAATCCACTTTTGTTTCTCTCCCATTTAGATAGAGACAATTTCTTGCCTAAAGGCAAGTTTTCAAATTCTGCTTTTGAAATTTCTCCTATAATTTCTTTTCCGCTTTGCCACTCTTCTTTTGTATAAAACTTAGTATTGCAAGTGTATTTTAACCTATAATCTGAATAGCGCGAACTTGCTAATAATCTGCAGGAATTTGTAAGATTTGGATTAATTCTAAAACCTATTTTATCCACAAGATTACAAACTTGCATTCCATTTTCGTCTTCTTTGCAGATGATTTCTTTAAAAGCGTCTTGTTTTGTTTCTATTCTAGCATTTAAAGAGGGAATCGTGCATTCTTCATCTACAAGTGGCAAAATGCTTGTTTGATAATATTTTAAATCTGTGTCGCTATTGTCTATGGGACAAAGATTTAAAAAAGCTTTTCTTGCATTAATGGTATCACTTGGCTTTTTGCGTTTAATTGAAAATAATTTGTTTAATGCAGGAGCACACTCTGCTGGTTTATTTGGACTAGAAAGACAAAGCAATGCCTCACAAGCACTCCTTGTATCTCCACTTAAATACTCTATTTTAACCTCTGCTTGTAAAGCTAGGGCACTGCATACCAAAAGCATTAAAGCTTTGCTGCTCTTAGAGACAATAGAATCTACTTTATTGCTTGCTAGATTGCTTTTTTTGATACTCAAACTTCTCATCTTTTTCTCCTTTAAATTTGGTTTATTGTTTTCTCATTATTGGGATTCCAAAAGGGTCTTTTGGAACTTTTTTGCCTTTTTCTACTTGTTCGTTAAAATTAGAATCTATTTCTTGTAGGCTTTTTACTTCTATTTCTTGTTTTTGATAGTCATTGACTGGCTGTAAATTTGCTTGTTTTTCCGCCACTTCTGTTTTGAGATATTTGCTTTGAAGCTCATACATTTTTTGTTGTTGCTGAATATTATAATAAAGCAAGGCATTTGTAGCAGCTGCAATCTCTTTGTCTGTTGTCGCATTATTAAGCTGTTGCTGCATTTTTTGCATATCTTTTAGATATTGTTCGTTCTCTGCTTCTTCAATATAATCTAACCGATTAGCAAGGTCTGTTAATTGCGATTCTTTCATTGCGGATTCTGCTTGTATTTTTAAATGTTCTAGCTGTCTTTTTTCCTCTTGCTTTTCTAATATTTTCCTAGTAATTTCTCCACTCTTATCCCCCATTTTTGCTCTTTGTGCTTCTAGCTCTAAAATCTCATTATTGATAGATTCTATATCTTTTACAAATGCTCCTGAATTGCTAATAGCTGTGGTGCAAGAACTAAATCTCCCTTTTAATTTTTTGCCTTTTTCTAGGGCGTCTTTTAAATTTTTAGCCTGTGGCAAGTTTCCTATTGCAATACAAGTATCATAAGCCTTTTCAAAACGCCCATAAACATTATTGGGCAAATCTAAAATATCTTGATAAAGATTGACACTTGTCTCTATAATCTCTATTGCAGAACCATAAATGGCATAAAAATCTTTTAAATCCACTCCCGAACTCTTTGCATTTTCTACCATTTGTGTATATTGCTGCATTTGCAAAGCATAATCCTTTGCTTGCGCTAATCCGTCTTGAACATATCCCATAATGGTTTGGTTTAAATGTGTGGCATCTACCACAGGGATTCCTGCTCCATTAGCTGTATTAAGAGAGGAAAGGAAAACCAATGCAATACATTTCATTTTAAAGCTAAAGTTTGTATTGATATGTTTCATTATAAGTCTCTTCCTTTCTCTTGGGGTTTGGATTGAGATTTTTCATATTCTTTTGCGTATTCTGTGGCTCTTTTGGTGGTATTGGGGTAATCTTTTTTGAAGCTAGGAAATTGCTTGTGGATTTTTTCCATTCTCTCTTTGATAATTTCGGGTTTTTCTTTATTCTCCATAAGCTGATTGAGTGCTTCATACTCTTTTTTAGATTCTATCATTTGCTCTTTCTCACCTTGTAGTTGAATATATTTGTCGCTTATATCACTTACGATTTGCGTGAGGGCTTTTAGCTTATCTTGTTCTAATAGCTTTTGAAGCTCTCGCATTTTGCTTTCACTCTCTGCTAATTGTTTGTCTTGTTCTATTCCTATGATTTGAGACAATGATTTATCTAATTTATAGAGTTGTTGGAGGAGCTCGGCAATATCTTTTGGTTCAAATTGTGTAATAATCTCTTTTAGATGTTCCTCTTCTTGTTCTCGCTTTGCTTCTAACTCCTTGATTTTTTCTTGTAATTCCTCATCGCTTAGATTGGCAAATTTATTTTCCTCTGTTTTTTCTTGCAGGTTAGAACCTCTTGCTTCTTCTACTGCATTAAGAGGCTTGGCAGTATTTTCTTGGCTTTGTGAATTGATTTCTTGATTGCTTCTGCGCTCTTTTTCTATTAAGAGTTCGTTAATTTCTTCTTGAAAGGCTTTTCTTGAAAGTTCTGTTTCTACGGCTTCTTTCACTAATGGGCTGTTATGATTAAATTCTGTTATTGTATTTTGTGCAATCTCTATTTTTTCTTTAGGGCTAGGAGAATTGCCTTTATTAATTTCACGCCCTTGCGCCTCTTTCTCTAGCTGTTGAATATCTTCTTGTAATTCTTGAATTGCAAGAGATACAGAGAGAGATTCTTGTATATTTTCATTTTTAACTTCAAGGGAGGATTCTATAATGCTCTCCTTTTCTTTTGCCTGCTCCATTTCCTGATTTCTTTCTTGCTCTTTTTGCTTTGCAAGCTTTTCTTCTTTGCTTTCTTGTTCCTTTTGAGATTGATTGATTCTGTCCAATTCCTCTTTTACATTTGCTTCGTCTAAATGGTGTTCCCTTGCAATGTCTTTGGCGTTTTGTGCAATGGTTTCTTCTGTCCTATATCCATAATCCGCATTTAAAATTGCTTCATAATCAAGGTCTTCGTAATATGGTGTTTCTTGCTCTTCTGCTATTGGCATTTTTTATCCTTTTTTATTTGAATTTTTGAAATCATAGTATTATGAAAAATAGCACAATCACTAAAAGAATGCAAAAAATAGCATACATTCAAAAGCATAATTTAAGTTTATTTTAGTAATATAATTCTAGTTAAATATTTAAGTTTATTTTAAGTATATATTACATATTATTATAAAGTTGATTAAAAAATTAATTTATATGGGTTTTATTTATGGATTCATTAGAATTGACAAAGGAAAATTTTATGCCTTTAATTAATGAGGCTGGTTTCAAAACCAAAAAGGAATTTGCTCGTTTCGTTAATCTTCCCTATAACTCTGTAAATAATTGGGGTAATAATAGAAATAAATTTCCTAAATATGTTATGACATTAATGATTGCTTTAATCAAATCTCGCAAATATGATAGTTTGATGAATTCTGATAGTATTGCATTGGAAAATGAAAATCTAAAAAAGGAGATTAGCAATTTAAGAGAAAAGGTTGATGAGTTGGAGTTGAGATTGAGAGGCTTTAAAAATCTACAAAAATCTTTAGTTTATTTAAAAGAACACATAAATGTGGATTAAAGTTTAAAATAATAAGTTAATTGTTTCGTTTAAAAAAGTATAAAATTTTGGGGTTTTTAGATTATTGAAAATTATAGTTTTCAATACAAAATCAACAGATACGATAATCGAGGAAAGGAATCAGTAAAAATATCAAAGCACATATCACGATATTGCACAGAAGTTGGAATAATCTATCATCTATATTAATTTATTTGCGTCCCTGCAAGACTCCATTCTGTCATTGCGAGCACAAGCGAAGCAATCCACAATCTAAGCCCAAGTATTTAATGGAATCCCCAAAAAGATTCTTTTATTTGAATTATTATGTCTTTTTAGTCCTCGCAGAATAACTTTCTCCCTAGCATTTTTACAATTTTTCAATATTTTGATAAATTTTCTCTAAACTCTCTAATCTTTTTCAAAAATTATCCGATATAATCACATAGCTAAACCACAAAAGGTTAGCTAAAAGTTCTTTATCGCTTCTAAAGTTGTTTTTAAGGATTTGATTTAAATCAAGCAAGGAATCCCGCTAGAGAATGATTCTATGGTTTTTGATAAAAGTTTGAAAACTATAATTTTCAATAATCAAAGATTTTCTTAAGATTCTTACTTTTCTTTAAATTTAAATTCTTTTCAAACCAACTTCTAAAAGTTATAAAAACTTTTAAATCTAAATCTTTGCCAAGGAAGGCAAACAAATAAAAAGGAGTTTAAAATGGCATTTCAAGTCAATACGAATGTAAATTCACTCAACGCAACAGCTCAAAGCACA
Source organism: Helicobacter ganmani (assembly GCF_003364315.1). Taxonomy (NCBI): domain Bacteria; kingdom Pseudomonadati; phylum Campylobacterota; class Epsilonproteobacteria; order Campylobacterales; family Helicobacteraceae; genus Helicobacter; species Helicobacter ganmani. The sequence goes on from NZ_NXLS01000012.1 coordinate 8,430, forward strand.
TTTACACAAACAAGTTTAGCAAGTTCGCTTCAAAAATTAAGCAGTGGTCTTAGAATCAACTCTGCAAAAGATGACGCTTCAGGTATGGCGATTGCGGATAGCTTAAGAAGTCAAGCAAATACTTTAGGTCAAGCAATCAAAAATGCAAACGATGGTATGGGAATCATTCAAATTGCGGATAAAGCTATGGACGAGCAAGTAAAAGTTTTGGATACCATTAAAACAAAAGCAGCTCAAGCAGCACAAGATGGACAAACTGAAACTACAAGAAAAGCGATTCAAGCAGATATTAACCGATTGATTGAATCTTTGGATAACATTGCTCAAACAACTTCTTACAATGGTTTGACACTTCTTGCGGGTGGTTTTACAAACAAAGAATTCCAAGTAGGTGCATATTCTAACCAAACTATTAGAGCAAGCATTGGTGCTACAAGCTCTGATAAAATCGGGCATGTGAGAACAGAAAGCTATAATACAAGTGCTCAAGGATTTGGAACTTCTACCTTGACATTTACAGTAGGTTTAAGAGAAATAACATTGGAATCTGTCGTTATCTCTAATAGTGCAGGAACAGGTCTAGGTGTCCTTGCTGAAGCAATCAACCGCTACTCTGATGAACTAGGCGGTGTACGTGCAGAAGCTGATGTGCAAGTGGCTGGAAGTGCGCCTGTTGCAAGTGGAACCGTAACAAAATTAAATATCAATGGTATTTCAATCATTGCTTCTGGTGGTGGTAGCATAGAGGTAGGAAAGAACGATAACACAAACGCACTTGTTCAAGCCATCAATGCTTGGAAAGATACCACAGGAGTTCAAGCTTCTATTGACAAAGATGGTTCATTGAGATTGACTTCAACTGATGGTAGGGGAATTAATGTCGAAGGTTTAAGCGCAGCTGCTGGAATCAATGCGGGTTCTTATGCTGGTAAATTGAATCTTACTCAACTTGGTGCAACAGATATTGTTGTAAGTGATGGCACAGGTACTGTTGTTAGTGCAGCTGGAGTTAATCAAGCAAATACTACATTGCGCGACATTAAAGGTTCTTTCCAACAACAAACTTTGCGCTCTATTGGTGTAGATGGATTTACAGGAACAGGTTTTGCGCTAGATTATGGTGCTGGTGTTACAACCCTTAAAGGTGCAATGCTTGTTATGGATATTGCAGAATCTGCGATTAAACAACTTGATAGCATTCGCTCTGACTTAGGTTCTGTTCAACAACAAATGCAATCTACAATCAACAATATTACAATCACTCAAGTGAATGTAAAATCTGCTGAAAGTGGAATCAGAGAAGTAGATTTTGCAGCAGAGAGTGCAAACTACTCTAACTTGAACATTCTAGCTCAAGCTGGAAGTTATGCAATGAGCCAAGCAAATGCGGTTCAACAAAATATCTTAAGATTACTTCAATAGTCTTTTAAGATTCCTCTTAGAATCCCGCAAGGGATTCTATACTTTTCTAATTCTATTTTAAAATTTAATTTATTTTTTGTTTTTCCCTTTCCTTAATTTTGTTATTGTAAGGATACAAAAAGAGTAAAATCATCACATTGATAATGCAAATTTTCCAATTAATTTTTATTTCGTAGTGCTTTTTAAGGCAAAAAAAGATAAATTTCTTTTAACTTAATCCCAAAAGATAAAGGAAGGTAATGGAAAGAGAACAAACGCTACTGCGACAGGCTCAAGATAGACTTGCGAACATCGCTAAAATCCCAAGTCTCAAAAAAGGTCAAAGCATTAAAAAAATGCTAAAAGAAAAAGGAATCTCAAGGAGAGATTTTATGAAGTGGGCTGGAGCAATGACAGCTATGTTGTCTTTGCCGGCAAGTTTTACTCCGCTAACTGCGAAAGCAGCAGAAGTTGCAGACCGCTTACCTGTGATTTGGCTGCATTTAGCAGAATGCACAGGCTGTAGTGAAAGCCTCTTAAGAAGTGATGGACCGGGCATTGCAAGTTTGATTTTTGATTATATTTCTTTAGAATACCATGAAACCATTATGGCTGCGGCTGGCTATCAAGCAGAAGAAAACCTAGAATCCGCAATAGAAAGATACAAAGGTCGTTATGTATTAATGGTAGAGGGTGGCGTGCCAACGGGGCTAGAAGGACAATACTTAACAATTGGCGCGCACGGAAATACAGGCTTGGCAAATGCGAAATTAGCGAGTGAAAATGCGGCGGCAATTTTTGCGATTGGGACTTGCTCAAGCTTCGGTGGAATCCAAGCAGCCCACCCTAACCCAACTGCAGCAAAACCGCTTAGTGAAGTTACCAACAAACCTGTGATTAATGTGCCCGGTTGTCCTCCAAGTGAAAAAAATATCGTGGGCAATGTGATTCATTTCTTGCTTTTTGGCACTCTACCACAACTTGATGCATTCAATCGTCCAAAATGGGCTTATGGATTAAGAATCCACGATTTATGCGAAAGACGCGGGCATTTTGACGCAGGAGAATTTGTGCAAAGATTCGGTGATGAGGGTGCAAAAAATGGTTATTGCCTCTATAAAGTTGGCTGTAAAGGACCTTATACTTTCAACAACTGCTCCAAATTACGTTTTAACTCCCATACAAGCTGGCCTATTCAAGCAGGACACGGCTGTATTGGTTGCAGTGAGCCAAATTTCTGGGATACTATGGGACCTTTTGAAGAGCCACTTGCTAGCAAACTCTACAATGCGCCGTTGTTTAAAGGTGCAGACCGCACCGCAGATAATATCGGAATTACATTACTCGGCGCAGCAGCCATCGGTATGGCGGCACACGCAGTTCTAAGTAATTTTAGAAAAGACAAAGAATAAGGAGAATTTATGACAAAAAGAATTATTGTAGATCCTATCACAAGGATTGAGGGGCACTTAAGAATTGAAGTCATTGTAGATGAAAATAATGTCATTACCGATGCTTATTCTAGCTCTACTTTATGGCGCGGTTTAGAGGTTATCGTAAAAAACCGCGACCCTAGAGATGTCGGTTTTATGGTGCAAAGAATCTGCGGTGTTTGCACATTTTCACATTACAAAGCCGGAATTACCGCAGTAGAAAACGCGCTAGGGATTCAGATTCCATTTAATGCACAAATGGTGCGAAGCTTGATGAATGTTTCTCTTGTAATGCACGACCACTTGGTGCATTTCTATCACTTGCATGGATTGGATTGGTGTGATATTACGGAAGCACTTAAAGCTGACCCCAAAAAAGCAAGTGAGATTGCGTTTAAATATTCTAAAAACCCGATTGCAACAGGTGCAGATGAGCTTGCTGCTGTGCAAGAAAAAGTTAAAGCCTTTGCGAATGCTAAACAAGGTTTAGGACCTTTTGCAAATGCTTATTGGGGACACAAAACCTATAAATTCTCTCCTGAACAAAACCTCATCGTGCTTTCCCATTACTTAAAAGCTCTTGAAGTTCAAAGAGTTGCGGCACAAATGATGGCAATCTTCGGCGCAAAACAACCCCACCCACAAAGTTTAACCGTTGGGGGTGTAACTTGCGTTGCAGATATTTTAGACCCTAGCAGATTGGGAGATTGGCTCACTAAATACAAAGAAGTAGGGGATTTCATCAATCGCGCTTATTATGCAGATGTCGTAATGGCAGCTGAAGTCTTCAAAAACGAACCAAGCGTGCTTAAAGGTTGCGGTGTGCGCAACTTCCTTTCTTATGCCGAAATTCCTGTCAATCATAATGAGACGCTTTATAGCACAGGTGTTGTGCGAGGTGGCGATATTTCTAAACTCCTAGAAGTCAATGAAGACCTCATCACAGAAGAAGCAACACATTCTTGGTATCAAAACGACAAAGCATTGCACCCTTATGATGGCGAAACAGAGCCAAATTATACAGGATTCACAGATGCGGAGACCATTGGACCTGATGGTAACCCACTCAAAACAAAAGCAATTGATATGCGCGGTAAATACAGCTGGATTAAATCCCCTCGTTATAATGGCGAACCTATGGAGGTAGGACCGCTTGCAACAATTGTTGTGGGACTAGCAGCCAAGAATCCTCGTATCACAAAAATTGCAACACAATTCCTAGAAGATACGGGATTACCAATTGAAGCACTTTTTAGCACATTGGGTAGAACTGCAGCACGACTTTTGGAATGCAAGCTTTCCACAGATTATGGCATAGAAGCTTTTAATTCTTTGGTAGCAAATCTCAAAACAGGCGACCAAACCACTTGCGCTCCTTATAAGATTGACAAAAACAAAGAATACAAAGGGCGTTACATTGGTAATGTTCCACGCGGGACACTAAGCCACTGGGTAAGAATCAAAGACGGCGTCGTAGCAAATTATCAAGCAGTTGTGCCAAGTACTTGGAATGCAGGACCAAAAGATTCTAAAAATCAAATGGGACCCTATGAAGCTTCATTAGTTGGAATCAAAGTGCAAGATATTACCAAACCGCTAGAAATCGTGCGGACTATCCATTCCTTTGACCCTTGTATCGCGTGTGCAGTGCATTTAATGGATACAAAAGGGAATGAAATCAGCCAATATAGACTTGACCCCATTGCGATGAATTGTAAAATTTAAGGAGAAATTATGGAAACAAGATACAGAGCTGTGCTTGAGTTTTCAAAACTCACACGGATTTTCCATTGGATTAGAGCATTAGCAATTTTTGGATTAATTGCAACAGGATTCTATCTTGCTTATCCTTTTTTAGCACCTAATAATTTCACAGGCGAACCTGTGGGGTTTCTTTATGCTTTAATGCGCAGTTGGCATTTGATTCTTGGCTTCTTACTCATTGCAGTAACTATTTTTCGCCTTTATCTACTTTTGACAAAAGAATGTGCATTAGAGCGTCGCTCTATTTTGGATTTTTTCAATCCTTTTGTGTGGTTTGGCGTCTTGAAAAGCTATCTACTTTTTGGCGGACATCCTCATTTAAAAGGTGCTTACAATCCCTTACAGCTTGCAACTTACTTAGGTGTAATGCTTTTAATTATTGCAATTTCTCTTAGCGGACTTGTGCTTTATGCGCATGTTTATCACGAGGGCTTGGGGGGATTCATCGCGCCTTTAATGAAACCTTTGGAAGTGCTTTGTGGCGGAATCGCTAATGTGCGCTTAATCCACCATATTTTAACTTGGGCATTCGTTATTTTTATTCCAATTCATATTTATATGGCAAGCTGGAATAGCGCGAAATTCCCTGGTGCTGGTGTAGATACGATTTTTAGCGGCGTCAAATTTGAAAAAGATGAGTAAGCATAAATACCCAATGCGATTCCTTGCGAATCGCATTTCCGCATTTTAAAATAAATGAAAATCCTCGTGTTGGGCATTGGCAATATTCTATTTGGTGATGAGGGGATTGGTGTGCATTTATCCAATCTATTGAAACTCAATTATACTTTTAGCGGTGAGCATTGTGTGGAGATTGTAGATGGCGGGACAATGGCTCAACATTTAATTCCCCTTATCACGCAATACGATTCTGTGTTGATTATAGATTCTATTGACGCAAAAGATGCCAAAATAGGTGATGTTTATTTTTTTGACTTTCGTGCAATTCCTAACCAAATCACTTGGGCTGGTAGTGCGCACGAAGTAGAAATGCTCCAAACCCTACGAATGATTGAAATGTTAGGAGATTTACCGCCAACAAAGATTTTAGGTATTAAACCTTTTATTATTGGAGAAAATCCAACCTTTGAACTCACAGAGGAAGTCAAACAGGGCGCAAAGCTAATGGAATCCCAAGCAATTCACTACTTAGAATCACTTGGCGTTCAAATCTCCAAAACCTCTTATCAAGATTTGCAAGAAATTGCACGTTTCTCCTACAAAGGATACTAAATGACTTCTGAAACTTCAGAGTTGGAATCCCACTTAATTGTCGCTTTCGTTTTCCAACAAATCGCTAAACTTGCTTTCCCGCACAATATTCAAAATTTCTTACTCAAATCTCTACATTTTGCCCTAAGAAAAACCAACCTACAAGGGCAATTTGTGCAAAATTCTCAAGATTCTTTTAGGCTAGAGGTGCAGGGAAGCCAACAAGAAATTTTGAACTTTAGCGATTCTTTGCAAAACTATATTCCACTTTCTTTACAATGGACTTTTAAAGAGTTGATTGTTTTAGAATCTTTCTCTAAAGAGAATTTAATTTCCTTAAATCATCTCTTTGTAACTCACTTTCTAACCCCTTTGGAGCTGCAACAATTAAGCAACAAAGAATCCCCGAATTTCTGTAACCTATGGGCGCAATGGATAGATTTTCAGCCCACCAAAATGACATTTTTAAAAGAGGAGCAAAGAAACGAGATTCAAAATGCACAAGATTTGATAGAATCTCTCCAAACTCTTGCAAATCTTTTGAAGCAAAATGAGTGCATCTTTGTCAAAACAATTTTTGGCAAAAAGGAGTTGGTGCTTTTAGAGGAAAACAATCCGCCAAATTTAGAGGAGATTGGAGAGGATTTTTGCTTTATGCCCTACTCCCTTATCAATGTCAAAATGCTTTTTAGGGTAGAAAATGAGGAATTGCAAGCCTTAGCAACTTTGGAAAAACCCATTTTGAAGCTTGCTCCTAAAAGCATTTTTCAACATTTCTTCCCTATTGCGCAAGTGAATGTCCTTTTGCCTTTTGAGCCTTATTTAGTTCTTTTGAGTAAATTTTTGGATTCCTCTTTAGGTCTATATTTGTTGCCACTCCGACAAAAAAGAAAAAATGGAATCTGTGAATTTGTTGCTGAAGATTCCAAACCCCTGACTTTAAGCATTGCGCAAAACTCCCTTATCTTGCCACATCGCTTTGAATCTTACAAACCCAATTCTATTGCCAATGCTTTCTTGCAAGCTATTACAAAGGATTCTTTAAATCGTGTCAATGCACTTTATCTTGGTGAGAATCGCACGCTTTTTTGGGTATATTTTAATGAGAATTTCAAAGAAGCACTCACATTTAACTTTGAAAGCAACCTAGGAACAATTCTTGAGACATTCAAAACCCTAAACCAAACCACACAAAGTTTGTTAAAAAATTTTTCATCTCATTTTGAATCCATAATCCACGCTCTAGAATCTCTCCCCAAAAATTCTGTCCCCTCACAAAATCTATTAGACTTGGTGGGAATGTGCGGTGTCTTACTAGGCTTAGGTGAATCTCACAATCTCAAAGCAAGCGCAAATGCTGTGATAGAATGTGCATGGAAATTTTTGGGCAAAAAAGGTCCGCGCATCGATTTTAGACTAGAGCGCGACACAGAGGGTAAAATCTCCTTAAACACTTTGCAAACCTTGCGTTCTGTTATGAGCTTCAGACTTGCTGGAGTAGAGAACGAGTTGCTATGCTTTGGAATCTTGGATTCTTTAGCGGAATTTTTTGCTAATTTTAGTCGTGATATGGAGGAAAACTACCAAACAAAAGGCATCGTTGTCTGTGGCAAATTATTTTTGAACACACAATTTATAAATCAATTCTTGCATTATTTGCCAAAAACCTCTGAAATCTATGCTTGTGCAACAATGGAATTTAAAAACAAAACTCTATAAACCCACGCCTTTGTGATTCCGCTATATCCTTGCGAGATTTCGCAAAAATGCAGCAAGCAAGATTCTATATTATAAATTTGCAGAATAAAGCAATGGGTGTTCTTGCGAGAAAATTTGAAACTTTCATAGCAATCCATAATATCATTTATAAGAAATATGGAATCGCAAATAAAAAATGCTTTTTAGGCAAAGCACTTCGCAATGTATGCTTACTCACTAGCACAATGAAATTTTTGATTCTATTTAAATAGCACACTTCCTAAACGCACGCAGTTGCTTCCGCAAGCAATCGCAAGCTCAAAATCCTCACTCATTCCCATACTTAAAGTCTTTGCACCTTTATTTTGCAGAGATTCAAAAATCCTATATGTTTGCTCAAAACTCTTTTGAATCATTTTTTTTTCATCTGTATGCGCACCAATACTCATCAAACCGCACAACTTGATGTTTGGGCAAGTTTCCAAAATCCTGCAATACATTTCTTGTGCAACTTCTGGCATAAAGCCACTTTTGCTCTCCTCTTTGGCACTATTGACTTGCAACAAGGTGCGCAAAGCCTTATTTTCTTTTTGCAATCGCTTTTGTAATTGCTCTGCTAACTCCAAAGAATGTAAGCTTTGGAGCATAAAGGGATTGAGGCTTAAAAGTGCGTTAATTTTATTACTCTGCAAAGAGCCGATGAAATGCCATTCTAGTGGAAGAGATTCTAAGATTTCAGATTTCGCTTTCAAGTCTTGCACTTTATTTTCACCAAAGGCGCGTTGCCCACAAGCATAAAGTGCTGTGATTTCCTCTTGTGTAGAATATTTGCTCACTGCAACCAAGCGCACGATTCTGTGCCTATCTACCGCAATTCTTGCTTTTTCAATTCTTTCTATTACATCTATTAGATTCTGATTTAATTTTTCTTGCATAAATCTCCTTTAAAAAGGCATTGTTCCATTAAGAATGCGTAAAATATCATTATACAATCCAAGCCCCATAAGTCCCAATAACACAATCCAACCTGCCATACTTAAACGATAAAAAGTATTTTGTGTTGGAATTCTTTTTGTTAGCATTTCATAAAATGTAAAAAGAATATGCCCACCATCAAGGGCTGGAATCGGAAGTAAATTTAAGATTCCAAGATTTACAGAAATCAAAGCAGTAAATGCAAAAAGCGTAACAATCCCTAATTCACTTGCCTTTTTGGTAATGCTCACAATAGAAACTACACCCCCTACTTCGCTCAATGGCACAACGCCACTCAACATTTTTTCAATGCTTTGCAAGATTAACTTGCTAGATTCCAAAGTCTGACCAAAAGCATAGGAAATAGAATCCACAAAAGAATAAGACACAAGCCTTACCTCTCCACTAGAAAAAATCCCAATTAAAGGACGCGCAATCTTCTCACCAAAGAGATTTTTGGATTCTCCTATTTTGGGGATTAAAATCGTCTGATACTCTTTAGAGTCTCGCAAAAATACAATCTCTAGCTCCCCTTTGGATTTGGCAATCGTTTGGCTCAATGCTTCCCAAGTTTGAATTTTTTGTCCATTAATGCTAAGAATTTCATCGCCACTGCGTAACCCAGCAATTTCCGCTGGCATATTTGTTTCTACTTTACCCACCACAGGAGCTAATTCATTTTTCCCCATTAAGCCAATGGCGACAAAAAGCAAAAAAGCTAACAAGAGATTAAAACACGAACCTGCGGCTAAAATCAGCAATCGCTTATAAGCTGCAATACCATAAAGACTATCACTAGCAGTATCACGCATCATAGGATCAAAGTCGCTCTGCCCTTTAAGCTGAACAAATCCTCCTAATGGAATGGGACGCAAAGAATATTCTGTCTCGCCGATTTGTTTTTTAAAGATTCTTGTTTTACCAAAACCTATACTAAAAGCTTCCACACGCACGCCAAAAAGTTTAGCTGCCAAAAAATGCCCCAATTCATGAAAAAAAACCAAAAAAGATAAGACTAAAATTGAGCTAATTATTCCCATTTAGCGCGCCTTTGCATACATTTTAACATAATCATAGCCTGAATAAAGTGTCAAAACTACCGCAAGCCACAAAGTCATATTGGCAAAAGAATAATCCATAAGCAAAAATGCAATTGCAGTAATTTGCAAGCCTGTTTTATATTTACCAAGATTAGAAGCCGCAACTTTGATTCCTTTGCTCGCAGCCACTACACGCAATCCGGTAATAAAAAATTCGCGACTAAGAATCAAAAAGACTGCCCACACATCTGCGCGATTCCATACCAAAAGCCCAATTAATGCAGATAACATCAACAATTTATCAGCAAGCGGGTCAAAAATTTCTCCAAAAATGCTTGAAACATTGAAACTGCGCGCAATAAAGCCATCAAAAAAATCCGTAATACTTGCGAGACAAAACACCAAACAAGCGAAATAATTAATCCAACTAGGGTGGATGGGGGGTGGAAGAATCCACTTTCCATAGAGAATTATTGCAAGCAAAAGAAAAGCAAATATAATCCGAAGAATAGTCAAGCCATTCGGTAAAGATTCTAATTTCATCATCTTTTTCACTCTATTTAAAGCTTGTTCCTCCATCAATCACAATCGTTTGTCCTGTAAGCCAAGCACTTGCGCTACTATCGCATAAAAATAAACAAGCCCCCGCAATATCCTCTGGAGCTCCCATACGATTGAGTGGGCTTTGCTCTACCACTTTTTCTTTAATCTCGGCAAAATCCGGAAATGCCTTTAATGCATCTGTTTCAATGGGACCACCACTCACTGCATTAACGCGAATATTATACTCTCCAAGCTCCATTGCAGCATATTTCACCATTGTTTCTACGGCATTCTTTGAGTTGCCGTGCCCTGCATAATTTGGCATATACACGAGATTCCCTGTGGAGCTAAGGGAAATAATACTTCCACCGCCTACCTTTTGCATTCTCTTTGCTGCTTCTTGCGCACCGACAACAAAAGCAAGTACGGTAGCAGTGTAGATATTGTTTAGTCCTTTAGGTTTCAAGCGCATAAAAGGCGCGAACCCTCCCACGACACTCTTGCCATAAATAATCGCATTGCTCACAAAAAAATCTATCCTCTCAAAATCTTCATCAATTTTTGCAAACAAATCCTTATAAGTCTCTGGTTGCAAAACATCTAAAGGATAAGCTTTGGCTTTGATAAAAAATTGCGATTCCACATCTGCTATGATTTTATTTGCTTCTTCTACATTTTTATTATAAGTAAATGCAATATTTACACCCTTTTGCGCAAAACGATAGAGAATCGCTTTTCCGATTCCACGCGTCGCACCACTAATAACTAAAGTTTTGCCTTTGAAATTTTCATTCATTTTACTACCTCATATTGACTTAAAATTTTTTCAAGATATTCTATATTTTGTGCCGATGGAGCAACCAATGGCAAACGATATTCCAATGTTTTTAAAAGTCCGCTTAAATACATTGCTGCCTTGATTGGAATCGGATTGCTTTCTATGAACAACGCTTTATTAATTGCGTAAAGTTCATTGTTTAATTCTCTTGCGCGTTCATAATTATGCGATTGCAAAAGTGCGTGTGTTAATTCCGCAATTTTGTTTGGCAAAAGATTGGAAGTAACAGAAATCACACCTACCCCACCACAACTTAAAATAGGATAATTAATTGCATCTTCGCCACTTACAATGCTCAAATCTTTAGCATTCATATTCAAATCTATTACCTTTTCAATGCTACCACTTGCTTCTTTGACTCCATAAATATTTGGAATCTCATTAAAAAGTCGCAAAATAGTTTTTGTTTCCAAATTCACACCCGTGCGACCCGGCACATTATAAAGCATAAGAGGAATGCTTACTGCATTTGCAACCTCCTTGTAATGCAAAAACAAGCCCTCTTGTGTTGGCTTATTATAATAAGGTGTAACACACAAAATTGCATCTGCTCCGCAACTTTGTGCAAATTTAGCAAGCTCAATTGCTTCTTGCGTAGAATTACTTCCAGCACCCGCTAAAACCTTGACATTATGCCCCTCCTTGCGACTTGCTTTACAGACGCTCACTGCAACTTCAATACATTCTTTATGTTCTTTGTGGCTTAATGTTGCACTCTCACCTGTTGTGCCAACAGGCACGATAACATCAATACCATATTGAATCTGTCTTCTAATCAAAGATTCATAACTTTCCAAATCCAACAGAGCATTTTTAAAAGGCGTGATTAATGCAGTCATTGCGCCTTTGACTTGATTTTCTACTTGCATTGTTTTCCTTATTTTGTCAGGGTTAAAATTGTTGCATTTGAGCGAACAAAATATTTTTGCGCCACTGCAACAATTTCTTCTAAGCTTAAGCTATCAAAATCTTGCTCAAAATGCAAGAGGGACTCTAAATCATTGCGTACGATATAGCTTCCAAACAAGCTTGCTACGCCACTGCTAGATTCTAGCTCGTATAAAAAATTTGCGCGCAAATTTGTTTTTGCTTTTTGCAATTCCGCCTCGTTGAGTTTCCCAAGCTTTACTTTTTCAATTTCTTGTAAAATTGCCTTTTCTAACTTTTCTAGGCTCACACCTACATTTGCCAATCCCATAAAAATAAATAATCCATCATCTTGCAAATCCATATTGTAAGCATAAATTTCTGTGGCAAGCCGTTTCTTATCCACAATCTCGCTAACAAGCGGGCTACTCTTGCCACCACTTAGAATCTCGCCTAATGCACTAAGAGCAATTTGGTCTTTGTGATTAAAAGGAGGAGTTCTAAATGCAAGTGCCAAAATCTCCACTTCGCTTGGTTTATGCACTTCCACTCTGCGCTCACCCTCTTGTTTGGGTTCTTTTGTATGTAATTGCAATGGAATCTCTTTTTTGTTTTTAATCTTTTCAAAATACTTTTTGACTTCCTTTAGGGCGATTTTTTCGTCTATATCTCCCGCAATCACGATTGCCGCATTTTGAGGTTGATAATAAAGACTATGGAATGCGCGAATATCTTCAATGCTCCAAGCTTTAATATCTTCCATAAAACCAATAGGAGTCCAATGATAAGGGTGATAGATAAAAGCTGTATTAAAAAGTCTAAAATACAAATAACCCATAGGGTTATTGTCTGTCCGCCATAGCCTCTCCTCCGCTACGACATTGCGTTCGGGTTGAAACTCCTCATCTTTTAAGCTCAAATTTTGCATAAGCTCACTAAAAAGCTCTAAAGATTTGCCAAGATTCTGCGTGCTAGATTTAATATAATAATGCGTATAGTCAAAGCTCGTTGCGGCGTTTGTAGAACCACCAAAACCTTTGATAACCCTATCAAATTCTCCTGCCTTTAAATTCTTGGTGGATTTAAAGTTTAGATGTTCTAGCATATGTGCGATTCCACTTTTGCCCATTGTCTCATTACGACTACCGACTTTATAAAATACATTAGTCGTAATCACATTACTTTGATTCTTTAATGGAATCACTACAACTTCCAAACCATTTTTCAGTGTCGTTTGATAATGTTTTGGAAGCACAGATTTTATCGGGCTATTTTCCGCCATCAAAACTCCTACTAAAAATAAATTAACACAAAAAATTCTAAAAATTATGCAGATTAATTGCATAAATCCACGCCTACCGCTTCGCCAATATGGTTGAATCCATCACGTTCTAAAAAATTTTTTAAATCCAAATTGATTTGTTTTACTAAACTTGGTCCCTCAAAAATCAGCGCACTAAAAACTTGCACAAGATTTGCACCCAAACGAATCCTTGTGTAAGCCTCCTGTGCATTTGAGATTCCACCCACGCTTATAAGCGTTGTTTTTTGATTTGTATTCTTCAAATAAAGCGCAATCTGTTTCAACATTTCGCGACTTTTTGAGGCTAAAACCTTTCCGCTAATTCCTCCTCTATCTTGTGGTCGTGCAACAAGACTATAATCCAAAGTCGTATTGGTTGCAATAATGCCTTTTGCTCCGCTTTTTATCGCTGCTTCAATCAAACTCAAAGCAAAATCTATCTCCAAATCAGGAGCAATTTTTAAATAAATTGGCTTAGTATAAACTTGACAAAGACTACTAAAAAGCTCTTGAATGAAATTAATATTTTGCAAATCACGCAAATTTGGTGTATTAGGCGAAGAAAGATTCACGCTCAAATAATCACTACTTTGTGCAAAATTGCGCGCTAAAGTCAAATAATCCTTAAGAGATTCTTCTTGTGAAGTAATTTTGTTTTTACCAATATTCACACCCAAAGGCACAACAAAGGGAAAAAGATTCTTTAAGTACGCATTTACCATACTCATTCCCTCATTGTTGAATCCCATTGCGTTTTGGATAGATTCCTCTTCTATATGTCGCCAAAGACGCGGCTTATCATTGCCGCTTTGCGCTAAAGGCGTTACCGCTCCTAGCTCTAAATGTGAAAAACCTAGTGCGCAAAGCAATTCTATCATCTTAGCATTTTTGTCAAATCCCGCTGCCAATCCCACAGGATTATAAAAGCGCATTCCATCAATTTCTTGCATCAAAATAGAATCTTTCAAGCAATTCTTATAAGACAAAAAAGGCAAAAAAGCTGGAATCTTTGGAGCGATTTTGCTCAAAAATTCTATGATTGTATGCGCAGTTTCTGGATTGGTTTTAAAAATAAAAGGACGTAAAGTTTGATAGTTTAGCATTTCCACCTCATTTTTAAAAATTCTGAAATTGTAACATTTTTTGATAAAGTTGCAATAAAGTCTTTTTAAACTTTATTCTTATTACATATCCTCCTCTTGAAGCATTGCACGAGACTCCTCACGCACACAATCCATACCAATGTAAAATTCTTTCATCATAGAAAGAAAGAGGTATTTCCCTTTTTGTGTTGGATAATACGATGTGCCTTTTTTGACAATATTACCGCTCAAACGCAAAAAAGTAACTTCTTTTAGTAAATCTTTCTCTAAATCTGCACCATACAACATTTTAAATCTCTCCTTGTTTGCCTCCCCACCAAAAAGTTCTACCATTAAACGATATTGCAATTGCGATTTTTTAGAATATTTACGCTCTCTTTCTACTCCCATTTGTCCATTTTGGATTTTTTGTGCATAGTTTTTCAAAGAAAAGGTATTCACATACAATGTGCCATCTAAAAAACTAAATGACCCCGAGCCAATCCCAACATATTCGTCATTATTAACTACATATTCATCAAAAATTTCACTGCCTTTATATGAAAATGCCCAACTAGATAAAGGAATGAAATCCGAAGAAAGAGTGTCCAAAATCTGCGCATAAAGTCGTGCTTCATTTTGCAAATCCACTTCCCCGATAGAACGTTTTAAAATACTTTTTACAGAGGGAGAGGACATCAAGGGATAAGTCGTCAGTTGATTCGGTTTTAATTCTTGAATAATTTTTAAATCTCGCGCAAGCATTTCTTGTGTTTGATTAGGAAAATTAAAGATTAAATCCACATTTAAAATAGGTAGAATCCCCAAAGCAGATTCAAGCTTTTGACGCGTTACTTCTCCGCCACCAAACTTCTCATAACGTCCAATCTTGCGTAAGATTCCATCATCAAAGGTTTGTACACCCACAGAAAGCCTATCAATCCTCCCTTTAAATTGCTCTAAAGTCTCTCTTTGCAGATGATTAGGGTCAGACTCACAAGAGACTTCTTGAATATTAAAAAGTGCTTTGGCTAAATCAAGTGTTTTGCACAATTCATCAGGTAAAATAGAAGTTGTCCCACCTCCCACATAAACAGCACTAAAATCATATCCCAAGTCTTTTACCATTTGCATTTCTTTGCGCAAATTCATAAAGTAAATGCGTGCTTTTTCTTCTTGAAACAAAAAACGATTAAAAGAACAATAAGTGCAAAGCGTTGCACAAAATGGTATATGGATATAAAGCAAATAATTTTTACTTTTGACTTTTTGTGGATTAGGCAAAGGAAGTTTAGTCCGCTTGTTTTTTTTTAAATGCAGATAATGCTGCGTCGCATAACGCATAATGTAATTTGCTAACTTTGTTGAAAGATTTTGCTGTATCATTATCAATTCGCACTCTTTTATTTAAAATTCAAAAACAAAATTGGCGATTATAGAAAATAATTTGTAAATAAAAAATAAATTCAAAGAATAAATTTGATTTAAAGAAAGATTTGCCTAAAGCACAAAAGTGCTTTAAACTTATGCCATAATGTCCAATTTATTCACACTTGGCTGTGGAGCTTGTGTAGATTCTACTGGGGCTTGAGTTTGCAAATTTGCTTGTGTATTTTGCATTCCATTGATAAGAGAGCTCATTAGTGCCTCTTCGCTTTGTATTGCCTTTTTTAAAACATTCAAATTACCGCTTGCTACCACAGAACCGCTATCAATTCCTGAAATCATAACAGACTCCTTTCTGTTTATTTTGTATCCTTTTATAAAAAGAACTACGAATTATATATCGGCATTTTTTATGATTCTATAAAGTATAAAAACTTTATTTTTATTCTCCTTGTTTTAGCTTTATTAATTTAATTTTGCTAAAATTACGACAATTTTTATAATTTCCCCAAAAGAAAGGCAAATCAAATGAAAAAAATTTTGAAAATTTTAGGAATCTTAATCGTCCTCTTTTTATTCATCATCGGCACTACTTTAACTTGGCTTTTCTCAAGCAGTGGCAATGAATTTTTAAAAAACAAAATCACACAAATTGCAAATGAAAAAGCTCCCATTGGCTTAGAATTTACACATTTTAAGCTAGGTTTTAGCAAATATGCGTTTAGCATCACAGACAAACAAAAATCTCAAATTACACTCAATGGCGACTATTCGCTTTTCACTCTTAACACTAATGCACAAATTCACGCAGCTATTAAAGACTTAAGCCCTTATGAGCAGCTCATCGGCATGAAGCTTAATGGGGGAATTGGTCTTAATGGAGAAGTGAAAAAAAATGGAGGCGACATAGATGTAAAAGCTGACATCACTGCATTTAATAGCCTAATTAATGCAGATATTACACTCAAAGATTATAATCCTAAAAGATTATTTATCACTAGTAAAGAAGGTATTAAAGCCGAATCTCTGCTCGCCTTTTTAAATCAACCCAAATATGTAAGTGGCAAAATTTTACTTAATGCGGATATGGATATTTCCAATCTAAGCGCGCCAAGCGGAGGATTCCAAATCGCCTCTAATGCGCTCTCTCCAAATATCTCACTCTTAAATAAAAACTATGGAATCCTTTTACCCAATGAACCAATCAAACTTGCAATTAATGGTAAAGCACAAAAAGATTCTATCATTACAACCTTGCTTGCTTCTTCTAGCTACTTAAATCTTAGCTCTAGCAATCTTCAAGCAAGCTTGAACGACTATGCAACCAATGGAGAGATTAAAATTAGCCTTGAAAAAATCGGCTTTGGTGGAATAATGCTTAAATCTCCCGTGATTGCAAATATTAACCTAAAATCAAGCAAAATTACTAACCAAGAGGCAACCCTCGCCTTAAATCTCATTACAAATCCTATTTTGGCACATATCAACTTGCCAAACTATACGCCAAAAGACTTGACAATCAGTGCGCAAGATTTGAATTTGCAAGAAATCTTGAATCTCATTGCCAAATATACCAATGCCACACCTTATAATGCAAACGGCGCGGTAAATTTAAACGCTAAAATAGACAAAATCAATCTAGATACTTTAGATTATAATCTAGCCTCAAAATTAAATAGCACCATTACAAGCCTGAATTATCAAGGAATCCAACTTGCAAACAACAATATTCTCAATGCAGAAATTAATGGAGACTCCAAAAGACTCAAAACAAAAGTGCAAAGTGATTTGTTTGATTCCAAGCTACTTGCCAATGTTGCTTTGAAAGATTATTCGCCTGAAAATGTAGAATTAGATATTCACAATCTCAACTTGCAAAAACTCGCCAAATTATTTAACTATGCCGCAGAGGGGCAGCTTGATGTAAAGGCAAATCTTAAAAATTTCAAAGATTCTAGCTTTGATGGAGATTTTGAAATAGATTCCAAACAAATCACCCTTGCCAAAGCCACACTTAACGCGTTAAGTGGAATGAAATTCAAACAAGATATTTCTTTGGCTCTTAACGGAAGTGGGAGTTTAAAAAATGGAAATGGAAATGCGCAGATTAAAGCAAATGGCAAAGATTTGAATGTAGAAATCAGCAATGTTAAAATCAATCTACCCAACAATGCTTATAGTGCAGACTTTAACCTAAACACACCCGAAATTGCTAACATCAATCCATTGGATATGACTCTTAAAGGCGCACTTTCTCTTAAAGGAAATGCTGCTTTTGCAAATGAAATTCCAAGCCTTAGCTTGCAAAACAAAGATTTTGGCGATTTAGACATTAAACTTGCCAATGAAAAACTTGTGTTAAAAGGCACAAATTTAGATGTGAAAAAAATCGCTAACTTTACAGGCAATGGCAAATTAGTCAAAGGGGGAATCCTAAATGCGAATGCAGACTTAGTAATTAAAGGCAAAGATTCTCAAACGATTCTAAAAAATCTTAATGGAATTGCGGAACTAAACAGCAAAGATTTAGAAATTTATAGTGTAGATATTGATGCACTTGTGAGTAATTTTGAAAAAAGTAGCAGTATTAGCCTCTTAGATGTTGGCGCATTTGTGCTTGCAGGTCCTTTGGGAATCGCCGCAACAAAAGGCACAAATGTCGGCATGCTAGGACTAAATGCGGTAATAGAAGCCAAAAGCGTCATCAAAGAATTAGAAGCAAAATTTGATATAAAAAACGGAATCGCAACCGCGCAAGATGTTGCTTTTGCCACAAAAAAAACACGATTAGCAGCAGTTGGCGCAATCAATCTTAATAACAATGCTTTTGAAAACTTTACCATCGGATTGCTAGATAATAAAGATTGTGCAAAATATTCTCAAAAAATCAAAGGCACATTGGATAATCCCAAAATTGAAATCACTCAAACCACCATTTCTACTGCAGTCAATCTCGCAACTTCACTTTTTGGACAAATCAAAAAAGGTGCGCAGAATGTTGCAAAACCTGTGATAGGAGAAAGCACAGAGCAATGTGTGCCATTCTATCACGGAAGCGTCCAACACCCAAAACAATGAGAGATTCTGCGCTTTATCGTTTAATTTTTGTGCAACCGCATAATGGGGAGACAAAACTCTTTTTATGCGGAATCACATTGCTAACCTTTTACGCTTTAGCCATCATCACTTGTTTTTTACTGCAAAATGGTATAGGGGATAAACTTCTAAGTATAGGTTTAAGCTCTCTTGTGTTTGGGCGGGCTGCTGGAATTTCATTGGCTTTAGCATTAGAATTTAATACTTTTTGGGCTACAATTTTAAATATCTATATTGAAAACACAATGGTGATAATTCTTTATCCGCTTTTTGTATGGAGTATTCAAGGGATTAGCACTTTTAAAAGAACTGAACAATTTTTTGCTTCAATCTATCAGGTTGCGCAAAAATATGAAAAACCGATTCAAAAATATGGAATCGTGGGTTTGTTTGCATTTGTATGGTTACCCTTTTGGATGACAGGTCCTATTGTAGGTGCAGCAATCGGATATTTTATGCACCTAAAAGTCTGGCTGAATCTCCTTGTCGTTCTTAGTGGCACAAACATTGCGATTCTATGTTGGGTATATTTGCTAGAAAGCTTAGATTCTCAACTCAAATATTTTGGACAAAATACGATGTGGGTTTTATTGAGTGTATTTGTAAGCCTTGCTATTTTTGGCACATTCTTTGCAAAACTTAAAAGCAAAAAAGGAGAAAAATGAGACTAATTTCTTGGAATGTTAATGGTTTGCGAGCCTGTATGAATAAAGGCTTTATGGATTTTTTCAATACAATTAATGCAGATGTTTTTTGTATTCAAGAATCCAAAATGCAAAAAAGTCAAGCGGATTTTAGCTTTCCAAACTATCAAGATTATTGGAATAGTGCAGAGAAAAAGGGGTATTCTGGTGTTGTGATTTTAAGCAAGACACAACCCCTTAGCATAGATTACGATATGGGCATAGAACACCATGACAAAGAGGGAAGAATCCTTACTGCACAATTCAATGATTTTTTTCTTGTCAATGTCTATACGCCAAATTCTAAGCGAGAATTAGAGCGACTAGACTATCGTATGCAATGGGAAGATGACTTTTTAAGATTCCTAAAATCCTTAGAACAAAAAAAACCTGTTATTCTATGTGGAGATTTAAATGTAGCACATCAAGAGATTGATTTAAAGAATCCTAAAAATAATCGCAGAAATGCTGGATTTACCGATGAAGAAAGGGGCAAAATGACGACTCTACTTAATGCTGGATTTACAGACACTTTTCGTTATTTTTATCCAAACTTAGAAGGAGCATATAGCTGGTGGAGCTATATGGGAAAAGCAAGAGCAAATAATACAGGGTGGCGGATTGATTATTTTTTATGTTCTTGTGCATTAAACTCCAAACTCATTGACGCAAAAATCTATCCTGAAATACAAGGAAGTGACCATTGTCCTGTGGGGTTAGAAATTGAAACACATTGATATAGAAAATCAAAGCAATTTCACATTAAAACAAGAATTTGTAGCATTTTTAAATTCTATTTTAGAAGCTATTTTGCAAGATTTAAAGCTACCACTCAAACCCTGTGAATTGATTTTGGTAGATAATACCAAAATCACTCAACTAAATGCAGAATTTCGCGGAATCGCAACACCAACAGATGTGCTTTCCTTTCCATTAAACACAAAGTTTAGCCCTATTTTGGGTAGTATTGTTATTTCTGTGGAATATGCACAAGAGATTAGTTGGCGACTAAAACATAGCATAGAGGAGGAGATTGCTCTACTTTTTATTCACGGAATCTTACATTTAGTAGGATTTGACCACGAGGTGGATAAGGGCGAACAAAGAATTAAGGAAGAAGAATTTATTTCAAAATTCAATTTGCCTAAAAGCCTCATTGTCCGCACACAATTATAATTTTAAAGGCTTTTAATGCTAGGTAGAACACATATTAGCTTTGGACTTGGACTTGGCGCGGGCGGAATCGTATGTTTCAATACCATGACAAATACTCCATTAAATGGCACAGATTTAGGAATTCTTTATGGAGCAGTGGCTCTTGGCTCTCTTTTGCCAGATATTGATGAACCAAGCTCTTTACTTGGCAAAAAAACCTTAGGTGTTTCTAATCTCATTCAATCTATTTTTGGACATCGCGGCTTTACACACAGCCTCTGCTTTGTCGTCCTGCTTGGAATCTTATTACTCCTTTTAGGTGCATTAGACAAAAATCTTTGGAATGAGATTCCATTTGTCGCAGAGTTTGCCAAAGCATTTGGCGGTATTATACAAGCCCAAAATATAGAAATCTTTGGAATTGGCTTGTTACTTGGCTGCATCTTTCATCTCATTGGCGATATGATGACATTAAGCGGCGTGCCATTACTCCTACCTTTTACTAGCCGCAAATTTCATATCACACCAAACTTTATGCGCTTCAAAACAGGCGGAACCCCAGATAAACTCATTACTGCTTTGAGTTTGGGAATTTTTGGATATTTAAATTTAGAATTGCTAGGCTTTAGCACAAATCTCAAAGGATACTTTCCCTTTTGATTATTCCCATAGGCTTGCTCTTACCAAAGATTTCATCAAGATTCATTGCAGAATCGTAGAGTTTTATTCTTTTACAAATATTTTATGTAAAATGCACCCCTCTCAATACAAATGCACAATCCACAGGAATTCTGCCAATCTTTACAATTCCATA
>NZ_NXLS01000013.1 GCF_003364315.1 Helicobacter ganmani
ACGCAATAGAATCTCATTTTCTTTTCCCCCTAAACTCTTTCTTTAACTTACGCACTTCTTGAAAAAATTGCAAATAAGCAAAGATTCGCCCCCCCCCCCCGCACAGAATTAGCAGTAATGAGTGCTTTACCTAATTTATAAGTAAAGCATTCTTTTTCTTTTAAGGCTTGTTTGTAATCTGTATAGGATTCTAAAGGAGGAAGTTTTAAGCTAGGATTCTTTGCAACTCTTGCTTCATAATCTGCAATTTCTTTTCTATGTGTTTCTTTGATATAAGATAACACATAAGGCATTCGTATATATCCCCATAAACTTTTAGAGTTTAGAATCATTGCAGAACCTAGTTTGTAGGCTAAATGATTGTGGATTCTGTGTTTTGCGGTTAGGAACGCAACCTTAGAATCCGCCTCTTTAAGAAAGGGAATGAAGCTCAAAAACATTTCATTTTGCGATTCCTTAATCCGTGCTAAATCCATAATTTTTTTGGCTTGCGTGATATTTCCATTAAAAAAGCAAATTTTAGCCGCGCAAAAGCAAATGTAGGGAAATTCCTCCTTTGCATTTTCCAAGTAAGCTTTAAATTGCTCTTTAAAAACAATATGTGTATTCCACAAAACAAGCAGCAAGGACGCAAGATATTCTTCTCCCCTCTCATTTATCACATTTTCAAGATATTTTTCTGCGCGGTAGATTTGCTTCTGTCTTAAAAACTCCTCTACTAACATCACACGATACGCACTATTGCACATATCAAATTCCAAAGCCAACCACAAAAGCCTAATGCGCTCCTCAAAGCTCACTCCAATTTGCCGCCCCAAAGAGTAAGCATAAGCGCAACTCACACTTTTTTGCACATTAGAAATATCCAAATAATCTTTCATTTTTGGGACAATAAAAGCATTATAAAGCTCTTTTTGCGTGAAATAGACATTGAAGTTCAAAAGCTCATTTTGCGACCCCAAAAAAGCAGCAAATTTAGAAAATGTGGAATGATTCGCAATCGTTTTTTTCGCTTCAGCCATCAAACACACTTCAAAAATCGTTCTCTGTGTCTCATTCAAATTCTCGCTCCAAGTTTGCGCGTTGATGAAATTTCCACTCTTTACCTCATCGTCCAAAACCTTAGATACTGCTTCGTTTGCCTTAGAATCCGCTCCAAAAAGCAAAACTTTAAAGCCAAGCTTGATAAAATGTCTTGCCGCAAAAATCACCAAATCCACAGGAAAAAAGTATTTATGGATAACAGGACAAAACACAAATCTCCTATATTGCGTCTCTATGGAATCCCCGCTTCGCATATGCAGGGCGACAAAATCACCTATTAAAGCCGCTTTTGCCCTAGCATTAGCAATCTGCTCCTTGTAGCGAGGCTTCATCGGCAAGTTAGAAAAAATCTTATAAAAAGATTCCTTGTATTCGCTCGTATTCAAATCTGCAAGATTCGCCTTTGTCGGGATATAATAATTCATTACCCAAGTTCCCCAAACTTCCCTACAAGGCTTTTCTTGCAATTCTTGCAAAGTCTTAAAGCACAAAGTATTGCCCGCCCCGCGCAAGGGGAGAACATCGGAATAATTATGCTTTTGTAAAAACTCCCTTTCAAAAAGCTCTTCAGCAGATTCCATAAAAACCCCGCTTTTATCCTTGTCTAGTTGCGACCAAACAAACCCGAATTTAAATCCCAATTTCTCCGCAAGATAAATCGCAGTTACAAAAGCACTCATTCTACTGCCAAAGGCATCGTCTCGCCCTGCGATTAAAAGATTCTTTTTCCTCTTGTAAGCCTTAATACTAAAGTCGCCTAAAAGCTCTATTGCAAAACTTTTCACTTCAAATTCTTGATTCAAAAGAATCCATATTTCTTTTTCGTTTATTTCTAGTCGCGGAAAAATTCTTAAGCCATTGATTGTGATTTTCAAATGCCCTAAGTCGTTTGCTCCAATATTTCTAAGCCACAGGCAATCCAACCACGTTTCTTGCTCCAATGTGTAGCCAAAGGAAGTTTTGTTGAGGTGGATTTCTTGCAAATCCTCTTGCTTAAATATCATCACCCCCTCCTAGAATCGTGCGGTATTGTCCAAGTAGCCTTTGATTATATCCCTCACTATCAAACTCTTTAAAAGTAAGTGGGGATTGTAGCATTCGCTTTAACCCCTGATAGATTCCCTCCTCTCCTCTTGGGACAACAAGCCCGTATTCATCGTGTTCGCCTAAAAAATCCCTCGCACAAGTAAAATCTGTGCAAAGAATCGGACGCTTTAGTATTATCGCTTCAGCGAGCACGAGGGCTTGCCCCTCGTGCTCGCTGGAAAGCGCAAAAAAATCGGCTTTTTTAAGGAAATTATAAGGATTGGCTTGGAATCCAAGCAAAAAGACTTTATTTTTCATTCCAAGCCTTACAATAAGCCTCTCTAATTGCTCCCTCAACGCCCCCTCCCCCAAAATCAACAAAGTAAGTTTAGGAATCTCCTTGCTTATTCTAGCAAAAGCCAAAATCAAGCTTGTTTGGTCTTTTTCAATAGAAAGCCGCGCAATATTAATAAAGACCCTATAGCCTTGCTTAAAGCATTTGCGCTCTATTTCCTTTTCTAATGGAATCGCGGACTTCCTTAGCACCTCATCAGCGTTGATGAAATTGTGCAAAGTGCAGAATCTGTCCTTAGTGATTCCATATTTATCGGATAAATCCTCCCTGTTTTGCGCATTAGTTGCTTCACTTACGCTTAGGAGCTTGGAAAATCTTTTATAAAGGTAAAAAATTCCCTCTAATTGAGGGAATTTTTTATAAAACTCTCCTTGCATTGTATTGTGCAAGAAAATATACTTGCGCTTTAGCGGTGCATACGCATACAAAAATGCCCAATACAAACTATATCCTTCATAATTGATACAGCAATCAAACTCACATTCTCCATACACTCTGCGCCATTCTCTCTCCCAAGCCTTTTGCACGAGGGATTCCTGCTCGTTATTTCTCTCTCCTACGAACTCCCCTCCAAGCAGCCATTTTTCTTGTATATCAAGGTTTAGTGTGCCTACTGCTGGTAGAATCTCTACCTTGTCCCTAATAGAATCAAAAATCGCTAGTCGCTCGGGATAAGGCGCAATCTGCCCGCCATTGACGCTAACAAAGAAATCATACTCTTGGCGCAAATGCGCAATGAGATTCTTAAACGCACTTCCAATCCCATTGGGCATAAAATGCCCTTGAAACATTAAGATTTTTGGCTTTTGAGGCTGCACTTGATAGAGTTTGCTAGAATCGTATCTATCAAAGAAAAAGAAATCTACGATTCTTTGTGTAGAATTGCCATCTTCTAGCGGGAAAAACCGCTCCTTAAGATGCGTGTAGCGATTTTTCGCACTCAAAAACTTCGTATCGCCCAAAAGCACTTTGACTTCCTCTATACTCTTGCAGTATTTTAGCCCTAGCTCCTCAAAGCCAAAATACACACCCCGTTCTTTTTTGTATTGCGCATAATCATACGCATAATACAGAATCGGTCTATCAAGGGGCATAAAGTCAAATGCAATGGAGCTATAATCCGTGATTAAAATATCTACAATGCTTAAAAGCTCGTTGGTATCTATCTCTCTATCATTGGCATCACAGATTCTTAAGTCTTCTTTCTCTATATACTTAAGAGTTTCGTAATGTCCTTTAAAAAGGATTTTAAAGGACATTACGGAGAGCTCTTGCAAGAGCCTCGTGATGGTCGCGTACTCAAACTCTGCTTGCCCAAAGAATCCTCTATAAGTTGGCGCATACAATAGCACCTTTTCTCCCTCTTTTATTCCAAAATGTTCTCTTAATCTTTGCTTATTTGTCTCTTGCAAAGTCAAATCTATCCTTGCATAACCGCTAAGCAAAGCCTTGCCACAATAAATCTTAGAAATCCCATAATCCTCTAAAAGCACTTTTTGCATAAATGCGTTAGGATTGATAATGTGTGTGGTTTGCAAGAAGTTTCTTTGTGTATTACTATGCTCTAAAAAGGTTGTTTTGATGTATTTTCCAAGACTTTTCATCGCAGTGCCGTGCCAAGTGTTGAGATAGAATTGCCCCTCTTTGCGAATGAAATAATAAGGAAAAGTCGTGTTGTTGATAAGGTATTTTGCACTTGCAAGATAGCGCAGATACAAATTACTTCCGCGTTTGACACAAATGAGATTCTTTAGCCTCCAATACTCTCTTTTGATATAATCACTACTTTCAATCACCCAAATATGCGTGAAATCCTTAAACCGCTCGTCATTTAATAAAAACTTAAAAATCGCATAAGGATTGCAGCTCATCAATCTCCCGTGAAAACTCTCATACAAAATCGTCTTGTCGTTCAAAGGGAGAGTTTCATAATAATGCGTATAAAGCGCCCTTTGTTTAAAGCTTTGATTCTTCAAGGAATGTATCATTTATAATTCCCCCCCCCCCCGACTAATAGTGGGTATGCATTCGTTGTTTGGAGATTTAAAAATGCATATGTCGCACCCTCAAAGTCTTGGAGTGAGGAGAGACAGAATCCCAAACGATAAATCCAATAGTTATTCAAATCATTGTTGCGATTGACACCTTGCGTGTAGGATTCTACCGCACCTTTTAAATCTCCCATACGCTCCTGAACAAATCCAAGCCGAAAATGTGTTTGCGGGTTTTGATAATTGAGTTTCAAGGATTCTTGATAATATTTCATAGCATTTTGCCAATCATAAAGCCACTCAAAGCTTTCGCCTATTTTTTTAAGTAGCAAATCATCAGAATCGCAAGAGTGCAGTTGCTCCAAAAAAGCACGATTAGCAAACCTCCATCGCTCTTTTGCAAAGTGAAAAACCCCGATTCCATATCTCTTGGATTCTAACTCCTCATCTAATTTAATCGCTTGTGCATAAGTTTCTTTGGCTAATCTTAAACTCACTTCGTCTGATAAATTCTCATAAGCATATCCCATTTCATAATAAAGTTGTGCAAGATTTTCCTTGTGTTCGCACAGCGCAATAGCTCTTTTGTAAGCTTTGACTGCTTTATCATAATAGTGCATTGCTATACAATCCTCTGCGAGATTTAGGCATTTGCCATAGCTCTCCCCTTTTTGTTTGATTTCCTCCTCTATGGCGATGATTTCTTGCCACCAAAGCTTTGTGGGAGCAAAAAGTGCAAAATCCCTCATTTTCGCAATTTGGAATTGTTCTTTGTATTTTTCGTTTTCAGAGTCTAACTCTAGTGCTTTTTCAAAATACTGACTTGCTTCTTTGTAATTTTTGCATTTTTTATAGCACATTCCGATTTTAAACAAATTCTCTGTATGGTTTGGGCAAAACCTCTCTGCAATTTGGTAAAACTTATTTGCTTTTTCATAGTCTTTATCTTTATGATAAATTTTCATCGCATAAAAATAAAAAGGATAAAAAATTAATACTTTCATTCTGTTGTAATTCCTTGTTTAAATTCTAAATACTCTTGCACGAAATCCTTTTCGCCTAGTTCTCTTAATCTTTCTAAAATTTTGCTTTCATTGCGCATAGAAAACACTTCAAAAAGCAGATTATA
The DNA here is from genome assembly GCF_003364315.1 of Helicobacter ganmani. Lineage (NCBI taxonomy): Bacteria > Pseudomonadati > Campylobacterota > Epsilonproteobacteria > Campylobacterales > Helicobacteraceae > Helicobacter > Helicobacter ganmani. Next base: position 5,546 of record NZ_NXLS01000013.1, read on the forward strand.
AAGCGAACAAATAAACCATTGTTTATTTGTAATTTCCATATTCGGAGTGGTCAAAAAAGTCTCATATTGCGCAGAATCTTTTGGGGTTTTCCATTCGCCATAGTTTTCTTTCAAATACAAAGTATAGTTTTTTGGTGCTAGATATTGCTTACCCAAAAACTCATAAGGCGCAAGCTTAAAAGGTGTATTCCACCACCGCACATAATCTCCATCGTGATAAATCCTCCCCCGCTCCTCATAATGCGCAAAAACATCAATATAAGTGTTGTTTAAATGGCGAATCTGCACACCACCTTGATAATTTTTAAAAAGAGTATTGAGCTTGAAATTCTTACTTTTTTGTAGAACCTCTCTTGCTTTTTGCAAATCTTGCTTGTAAATCCCAACATCTATATCCTTATCATAGGAAATGAAATTATGCTCACGCACGCAACCTAGAAATGTGCCAGAGACCAAAAACATTTGGATTTCGTTTGCTTCTAAGAGATTCCGCAAATCCTCTAATGCCTCTTTTGCACTTTTTAAATCCATTACTTCTTTTGTGATAAGATTCTTAGAGTTGCCTTGCAAAAATAAAGATTCCTTAAAAAGTCTTTTAGCTTCTTTATATTCCCCGATTCTAGCAGCTGCATTTGCGAGGTGCTTTAGAATCTCCCATTGGTGCGGCTTAAATCTTTCAAGACGATAAAGATTATTACTTAAAATCTGCTTGGCAGCCTCTAAATCCTTAGAATCTTGGATAATTTTTGCAAGAATTATCCAAGTCTTTAGCCTTTTGGATTTTTGCAAGAGATGCTCCAAAGATAAAAAGGCTTCTTGCTTGCAACCCAAATAAGCTAGCAACATTACTTGCAGGTAAATCGCGTCTGCGTGGTTGGGATTAGATTTCAAAAAACAATCCAAATGCTTTAAACTCCGCGTGAAATCCCCATAAAAATAAAAAATCTCTGCGAAATAAAATTCCGCGATTCTTTGTTTGAAAAATTGTAAGTTTTTAAGAATCAAAAAGGCTTTAGAATGGGTTTTTAGACTTTGCATATAAACTTGCGCCAATAGACAAAAAACAAAAGTCAAAGGATTCGCTCCTCTGCTTTCCCGATAAGTCTTTTGGAAAATCTTTTTAAAAGTCATTTTTAATTCTTTGTAAAAGTTCGCTTGTGGAAATATTTTGCGTTCTAGGCAGATACACGACTTGACAAATATCTCTAAAATCATCAAATTTTCCTGCCCAATCATCACCCATTACTAAAATATCTGCTTCATAACGCAATAAATACTCTCTTTTTAACTCCAAAGACTCTTCTAAGAAAACACTATTGACAAATTTCAAAGAAGCAACAATATGCGCCCTCTCAATCTCGTTCATAATGGGATTGCGCGCCTTTTTTGAAAAATTCAATGCGTCAGAGGAAATGCCGACAAAAAGCTCATCTCCCAATCTTGAAGCTCTTTCTAAAAGCTTTAAATGCCCAAAATGAAATAAATCAAAAGTTCCAAATGTCAAAACTCTTTTGCGCTCTAAAATCATTAATGCCTACAATTAATCCAAATTTTGTATTGAAAATTATAGTTTTCAAACCCGCCATTATATATTATAAATTCTTAAAATTACATACCAAATGATTTAAGGAGGAATCATAGGTTAAATTCATCTAAATTTTAAACTTTATTGAATAAAACACACGAAGTGTTTTCTCATCAACTCATATTTGCGAGCTATGATGTGCTTTGCGATTCCTAATAATCCTGCATACTCCATTTCCCACACAAGAAAATATATGTATTGAAAACTATAATTTTCAATAGAAAAAGAAAGTATTGATAAATTCATTCAAGCTATTAAGAGTTCTTCAAAAAACACGAATATAAAAGGAATAAATGCAAAAAACTAAATCCAATTCCAATGAATATGGAAATAAGGTAGTTGGCATTATTATCCCTATCTATAATGTAGAAAAATATTTAAGAGAATGCCTAGAAAGTATCCTTCATCAAACCTATAAAAACTTAGAAATTCTTTTAATTAACGATGGAAGCACAGATTCTAGCTTGCAAATAGCCAAAGAATATGCACAAAAAGACAGCAGAATCACAATTATTGATAAGGAAAATGGCGGACAAGCAAATGCTAGAAATGCGGGAATAGAGTTTTTCAGTGGGGAGCTTGTGGCAATCACAAAGGAATCCACAAAGGACGCAGATTCTTTGCATTCCTATCAAATAATAGGAGAGAATCTCTACCAAATCCACACCATTTATAGCCTTAAAAGTTCGCTAGAGATTCCAATCATTGACTATTTGCAATTCGTAGATAGTGATGACTATATAGAGCTAGATTGTGTAGAACAATGCGTTAAGAGAATGCGAGGGGTAGATGTGCTTTGGTTTGATTTTCAGCGAAAATACGAAGGAAATCTTAACTACGATTCCGCAAAAAAGCCAACTCCACTTACAAAATATGGCTTCTGCGAGGAATGCAAGATTACACCTGCGGCATTATTTACACAAAGCAAGCTAGTAGAACGAAAATGGTATGCTTTTACTTGGCAAGGAATGCTTGATTTTAGGTTTTTGCAAGCCATTTCACTCAAATTTGCAAATGTTCCTTTGGAGGAAGACCATCACTTTTGGCTTTTGCTTCTTGCTCAAAGTCAATGTATTTTTATTTTTCCCCAAAAACTTTATTTTTATCGTATTCACCCCCATAGTATGACAAATTATGGGGGCAAGACGGGGCTTAAAAACATTCCAAAACAACTTCAATGCTATTTGAAAGATTTTTGCGGGAATCCTATGCTTTTGCACAAATATTGTCGTGCTGGAAGTGCCGCAACAATGCTAGGAGATATTTTTAGACAAATGGAAAGCGGAAAGATAGAACCTCAAACTTGTGCAATTCTAAAGCAAAACATTTTGAATCGCTTATGTATGTTGGCGATGAATTTAGAAAGCTTCCAAGCTGACCCTATGGGTTTCCTGCCCCTACTAGCAAAAATCAAACCCTATGCAAAAGAACAAAAAATCGGTGCGTATGCACTCTTACATCAAAGCCTAGAGTATCAGTTAGGATTAGCCACACTTTCAAGCTTCAAAAGCATTTCAAATTTTTTAAAAAGTTTTGGGGTGATTTATCGGGTATTGCAGAGATACAAAAAGCTAAAAAACATAGAGAATGCAAACTCTTTGCAAGATTATTGGGATTTCAAAGAATCGGAACATTTAAAGAAACATTTGTCTTTTAGGATTGGGAGGAAACTCACAAAATTATGCTTTGACTGACTGCTGGTCCTTGAAAGATTCTGCTTATATAAAATCGCAAAAGGTGAGTCTTTGCATCTCGTGATAATAATCACAAACTACTTTCGCTGATACCATTCATACACTTCTTTGATTCCTTGCTCTAATCCGATAGAATCCCTCCAACCCAAAGAGTGGATTTTGCTTACATCGCTTAATTTGCGCATTGTACCATCGGGTTTGCTAGTATCAAAGCAAATCTCCCCTTTAAATCCCACAATCTCTTTGATTAAATACGCTAAATCTTTGATAGAAATATCCTCGCCTGTGCCAATATTAATTTGCGTATTGCGTATTTGTGTAGAATCTTTGGCATATAAATCTTTAAAGTTTAAATTTTGCATAATAAACACGCACGCGTTTGCCAAATCCTGCACATATAAAAATTCTCTTCTAGGATTCCCGCTGCCCCAAATTTCCACAGAATTAGGTTGGATTCCAAAGTGGTGGAGATAATTTTTAGCTTCCTCAAAATTTTGCATTTTTAAATCTCGCAAGATTTCATCTTGCTTATTTTGATAATAAAGTTTAGCAAGATGTATTTTTCTAAGTAATGCAGGCAGAACGTGAGATTTTTCCAAGTCAAAATTATCATTTTCGCCATAAAGATTTGTTGGCATTGCGCAAATAAAATTTGTGCCATATTGGAGATTATAAGATTCGCACATTTTAAGTCCTGCAATTTTGGCAATCGCATAGGGTTCATTAGTGTATTCTAGCTCGCTTGTGAGTAAAGAATCTTCCGTAATGGGTTGTGGGGCATTTTTGGGATAAATGCAAGTTGAGCCAAGAAAAAGCATTTTTTTCACACCGCTTATATACGCATTGTGGATAATATTATTTTGAATGGCAAGATTTTCATAAATAAATTCCGCTCTATAAGTGTTATTTGCTAGAATCCCACCCACTTTTGCCGCACATAAAAATACATATTCAGGCTGCTCTTTGGCAAAAAATGCACTCACACACTCCGATTGTGTCAAATCTAGCTCTTTATGGGTTTTAATCAGTAAATTAGTATAACCTTGATTTTGAAGTTCTCTATAAATTGCACTCCCCACAAGTCCCCTATGCCCTGCAACATAGATTTTACAATCTTTTTGCATTTGCTTCCTTTAAAATTGTGCAGATTGAGAGCGTGGGTTTAGATTGATTAAAGTAAGCGCGTATATAAATATGCAATAAGCAAGCTATAAGGATTTTTATTTGGGCTTTTGCAAAATGAGAATGGGGCAAAAAAATATAAACAAAAGCAGTATAAAAGGCAACAAAGGAGAGGAATCTATTTAATGCCCCCCCCCCGATACTCTCTGCTAAATGCAAAATGTAAGGTTCTACATTAATATGGTGATTTCCTATAAAAAATCCATTTTTATGCAAAATTTTCGCATTTTTTAGCTCACCAAAAATTTCATAATCAAAATATTTCATTACTTCATTTTGTGTGAAATCTCCCGTAACAATCGGGCGGTATTCAATATTGTTTGCCTCTAGCTTTTGTATCACTTCTTTTCTTGTGAGTGCAGAATCTGGCTTGATTATAAGAGAGAATCCAAACCAAGAGCTAGAACCTATTTCCTTTTGAATAATAAAATCGGGGTGATTTGCAAAATACTTTTGGAAGATTTTTGCATTTTCTCTGCGATGTTTTAAAAAATGTGGCAGTTTTTTAATCTGCTCTATGCCAATAGCCCCGCTCATTTCCACTGGACGCACATTATATCCGGGTAAGATAAAGCGAAAAGATTCGCTAAACCAATCCTCACTTTTAGGCGCAACTAAATTGTCTTTGGGTAAATTCCTTGTCCAACCGTGTGCCCTCAAGCAGAGTAAAATATGATAAAGCTCTTCATCATCTGTTACGACAAATCCACCTTCCATTGTTGCAATATGATGAGAATAAAAGGTTGAGAATGTCCCCATAACACCAAATGTCCCTGCTTGTTTGCCCTCAAATTCCGCCCCCATAGACTCGCAATTATCTTCTAAAACAATGATATTCTTGCCCTCAATGAGTTTAAAGATTGTGCTAAAATCATTAGGATTCCCTAGCAGATTCACACACATTATCATCTTTGTTTGCTCACTGATTGCCTCTTTTAAAGCTCTCAAATCATAATTAAGCGTATGCAAGTTTATATCTACAAATTTCAGCTTCAACCCATATTGATACAGAGGATAATAAGTCGTGCTCCAAGAAACTGCAGGAACAATGACTTCATCGCCCCTTTTAAGTTTAGGATTTTTGGTATAAAAAAGTGCAGCGGTGGCGATGAGATTTGCCGTAGAGCCCGAACTTGTCATTACTGCGTATTTTGAGCCTATAAATGTTGCAAAATCTCTCTCACACTCTGCCACTTTCTCACCCATTGTGAAAATACCATTTTTCACAACTCCTTGTATAGCATCTAACTCTTTATTATCCCAAGTTGATGAGGCTAATGGATAATTTTGCATTTTATTCCTTTCCTTGTTGTGTTAAAAAATATTCATAGGTTTTTTGGATTCCACTCTCAAGTGTTGTTTTTGGATTCCAACCAAATGCTTTTAAGCGCGTATTGTCAATGAGTTTTTGCTGCATTCCGCTAGGTTTTTGTATATTGTGGCAAAACTCTCCCTCGTATCCAATTATTTTAGCGATAGTTTGATAATATTCATTGATGTTATAATCATATCCTAAGCCGACATTGAGGTTTTGTGGCATTTTTTCAAAGTTTTCTAGTGCATAAAAGACAAAATCCGCTAAATCTTCCGCATACATAAATTCTCTCCTTGCACTTCCATCGCCCCAAATCTCTACTTCTTTTAAATTTTGTTGCTTAGCATTATGGATTTTTGCAATCACGGCGGGGATTAAATGCGCTCTTGTAGGTTCAAACTTATCATATTTGCCATAGAGATTGCACGGAATCGCAGTTTTATATAAATAGCCATTTTGTGTTCTTGTGATGTATTCGCACATTCTTGTAGCAAGAATCTTAGCTAGGGCATAACCCTCATTTGTTGGTTCTAACTCCCCTGTTAAAATATATTCTTCTTTGAGAGGATTTGGTGCATTGCGTGGATACATACAGGAGCTTGCGAGATTTAAAAACCTCTTGATACCTATTTTCACGCTTTCATTGATGAGATTTAGTCCTATATAGGCATTTTCTGATAGAAACTCAACAGGTTTTGCGATGTTTGCAGCGATACCTCCCACAAGCCCAGCGCAATGCACAATACAATCAGGCTTATTGTCTTTTAAGAATCTCTGTATGCTTGAAAGTGAGAGTAAATCCATTTGCGCTCTTGTGGGTAAGAGAATCTCATAAGAGAGACTTTGGGATTTCTCTAAGAGATTGCGTCCCACCATTCCGCTTCCGCCTGTGATTAAAATCTTCATTATTCAAAATACCGCATAATTTTGTATCCACCTTCTTTGAGATACACATCTTTGCGCATTAGTTTTAAATCGCTCTCCATCATATCATTGACTAAATCTTTCAAGTCAAATTCACGATTCCAGCCTAACTCTTTTTCAGCTTTGCTTGGGTCGCCAAGAAGTAAATCTACTTCTGTGGGGCGAAAATATCGTTTATCTACTGCAACAACTTCTTGTCCGATTTTAAGATGCTCTAAATTTAATCCAAGACTTACTGCTTTAGCAGAATCTAACGCACTTACAACGCCTTTTTCATCTGCGCCACTTCCTTGAAATGCTAATGTGATACCACAATAGGCAAATGCTAAACGCACAAAGTCTCTAACTTGTGTTGTTTTTCCTGTGGCAATCACCCAATCCTCTGCCTTTTCGTGTTGTAAAATTAACCACATCATTTTGACATAATCCTTTGCGTGTCCCCAATCACGTTTAGCGTCTAAATTGCCAAGATAGAGCTTATCTTGTAGATTGAGTGCAATTTTAGAAGCTGCGCGTGTAATTTTACGTGTTACAAAGGTTTCGCCTCGCACGGGGCTTTCGTGATTAAACAAAATTCCATTACACGCAAACATATTATAGGCTTCTCTGTAATTCACCGTAATCCAATACGCATACATTTTCGCCACTGCATAAGGAGAGCGGGGATAAAAGGGCGTGCTCTCGCTTTGAGGAATCTCTTGCACCTTGCCAAAGAGTTCAGAGGTGGAAGCCTGATAAATACGCGTTTTGTCAATAAGATTTAAGAATTTTACTGCTTCTAAGATTCTAAGTGTGCCTATTCCATCGGCATTTGCAGTATATTCGGGTGTTTCAAAGCTTACAGCTACGTGGCTTTGCGCGGCGAGATTATAGATTTCATCAGGTTGGACTTCTGCAATCAAACGCGTGAGATTCATAGAATCTGTCATATCACCAAAATGCAAGTAAAATGGAATTTTCTTATTATGGTGTCCATCAAAGAGATGATCGATTCTATCGGTGTTAAAAAGTGAGCTACGCCTTTTAATGCCGTGAACTTCGTAACCTTTATTGAGTAAAAATTCACTCAAATACGCTCCATCTTGCCCTGTAACACCTGTGATTAATGCTTTTTTTGCCATTTTCCCTCCTTATTTAATATATTCTAAAATACTATTTTCTATATTATAGCTAAATAGACGATGATAATTGTCTTTTATTGCTGCTAAACGATTTTCATAATCTTCTTTGCAACAAGTTTTTAAAATAGAATCTAAATCAGAATCCTCCTTTAAAATTATCATTCCGTCTGTATTGAAAAATTTATCAATCTTTGTTGCTCCTAAATAAATAGGGATTGTCATTGATGCAAAACAATCTAAAACCTTTTCTGTAAAATAAAAAGAGGAAATCTCATTTTCTATAACAATTTGGTAGCGATAATGTTCCAAAGATTGAGATTTAAACATTATTGGTTTATTGTTAAATTCACCAAAAACATCAACTTTGCTATTTTGCAAAGCCCTTTTGGCAAAGTGATGCCTAATATGATGAAGAGGAGTTAAGAGCTTGTTAGAACACACCATAGAAATATCTTTTTCCTTAAACAAATAGAGATTTTTGTCAAGTCTTGGATTATCCTTTTGATTATTTCTAACTTCATTACCATACCAAATACTCCAAAAGGGTAATAATCGCGCATTCGGCAAGGTATCTAACAACTTATCCGAATGCGTCAAGACTAAATCAAAATCTTTGTGTAAGGCTTGGGTTTGAAATGCTGTATTAATCTTTGGTTTTATACCCGGTGGTTCTACAAGCCAAGCATATCTTTTCATTGGATTTCCTATCGTTTCAAAGCAGCAATCATCTTGGTAAAAGTGTATAGGCAAGCTAATATTGTGCATATCCCAATAAATTTTTGCCCCCCCCCCGCAATAATGCTCTGATCTGATAAAGAAAACATATAATTTCTCACCTTTGGCATTATAAACTGCTGAGGGATTAGAACAGAAAGAATGCGGTGAAGGAATATACAAAGGATATTTACTACCTTTTTTGGTTTTTAAATATAAATAAGGCTCCTCTTTTGGAAATAAAGCCTTTCTAATCTTGTGTCTTATTTGTTTTGATGGAATAAAGGAGCATAATATTTGAACAAACCCTACTTGAATATAACATACAATCTGATATGTTAAAATTTCCAAAAAATTAGTATCTTTCAGTTTGACTTTCATTACGCTTTCCCTTATTCTCTATTAAAATCATCTTCTATTCTTACAATGTCGTCCTCGCCTGTGTATTCTCCAACTTGTGCTTCAATCAAAACAATAGGAATTTTTCCCTCATTGCTTAAGCGATGTGCGTGCCCCATCTTAATATAAATAGATTCATTGGGGCGCACAAGCGAAACTTCTCCATCAATCTCTACTTTTGCAGTTCCACTAACAACAATCCAATGCTCATTACGGTGAAAATGCTTTTGCAGTGAGAGTCGTTTGCTCGGATTTACGATAATTTTTTTGATTTTATATCCCTTGTTATCCTCTAGGATTGTGAAGCTTCCCCATGGACGATAGGTCGTTAAATGTGTTTTGCAAAGGTTACCCTTACTTGATAGTTTTTCTACGATATTTTTAACTTTTTGGGATTCTCCCCTTTTGGATATTAGGAGACAATCACCCGTGTCTATCACGATGGAATCTTGCAATCCAATAGTAGCAACCACTTTTTTAGGATTATCGCAATAAATCAAATTGTTTGAGGATTCAAGTATGGTAGCATTTGCCTCTATAGCGTTGTTTTGTATATCTTTTGAAAAAGTGTTAAATAAAGAATCAAAACTCCCGACATCACTCCACGCAATGTTGCTTGGCACTATTTTTACATTTTTAGATTGCTCCATAATGGCATAATCAATGCTATTTGATGGAATCTTATCCATATCCTTTAGATAAACAACATCTTCTAATCTTTCTGCGCAAGTAGAAACGGCTACACAGGAATCATAAATTTCTCTTGCATAAACTTTGCACTCTTCAAGCAGAGTTTTAACCTTAAAACAAAACATTCCTGAATTCCAAAAATAATCTTTAGAATCCACATACATTTGCGCAGTTTTTAAATCCGGTTTTTCTCTGAAGCTCTCTACATCTTCGCCCTTTGCTTTAATGTAGCCAAAACCCGTTTCTGGGAAATTAGGAGTAATGCCGAAGGTTACCAAATGTCCCTTTTGTGCTAAAATTGATGCTTTTTGCAAGCATTGCGCATAAGAGGCTTCATCTTGGATAAGATGGTCACTTGGAGTAACTAACACAATCGTATCTTCTGGCAATTCTAAACACGCTAGGATAATTGCTGCTGCAGTATTTCTTGCAGAAGATTCTAGGATAAACTTAGAATCTTTCTGAATTTCTCTAAGTTGTTCTAAACTCAAGAAATATTGCTCATTATTTGTAACAATTAAGGAATCTTGGCAAAATTTTGCATTGCGTAATAGGGTGAGTTGAAAAAGAGATTGCGTTGTCGTATTTTGCTGCTCTCCCTCATTGCCTGTATTAATATTAAAGATTTTTAAAAATTGTTTGGGAAAGTTAGAACGGCTTAGCGGAAAAAGCCTTGTCCCACTTCCACCACAAAGAATAATGTTTGTCATAGATTAATTTTCCTATCTAAAATTAGCAACATTATACCTAAGTATTATAAAAATTTGCAATCTTTATGCTTCCCCCTAAACTCTTTCTTTAACTTACGCACTTCTTGAAAAAATTGCAAATAAGCAAAGATTCGCCCCCCCCCCCGCACAGAATTAGCAGTAATGAGTGCTTTACCTAATTTATAAGTAAAGCATTCTTTTTCTTTTAAGGCTTGTTTGTAATCTGTATAGGATTCTAAAGGAGGAAGTTTTAAGCTAGGATTCTTTGCAACTCTTGCTTCATAATCTGCAATTTCTTTTCTATGTGTTTCTTTGATATAAGATAACACATAAGGCATTCGTATATATCCCCAAAGACTTTTAGAGTTTAGAATCATTGCAGAACCTAGTTTGTAGGCTAAATGATTGTGGATTCTGTGTTTTGCGGTTATGAGATAGATACTAGGGACTTGGTTGTTCTTTGATGACTTTTTCAGTGCTAGCTTGTTTAGGCTGCTCTTTTCTTTTTCTTTTTGGAGCAATACATTAAACAAATGCTCTTTAAACATTTCATTTTGAGGTTCTTTTTCATAGGATTTTATAGCAAATTTTAGAGTTTGTTCAAAATTCTTTTGGAATTCACAAATTTTAGAAGCAATATAGGATAGATTAGCATATTCGCTTACGATTTGTTTAGTAAAGTTTGGGAATAAAGGAGCATAAGCAATGCCAAACCAATTTTCACTTTTCACAAATAATGTATCAAAAAAATCTTTTTCTTGCAAATACTCTTTTGCTTGACTATTTGCTAGATTTAAATCCTGCAATATCAAATACTTTAATAGATAAATCTTAAATTTCGGATTTGCAGAATCTAATCCTATGGCTTCCTTTGCATAAGAGATTAGGCATTTTGTGTCTCCTCCAACTTCCTCACATAAAATCATTTTATGAAAAAGGGAAAACGCCTTTTGTGATTTACTTAAGTTCAAACTAGAATAATCTCTTTGTAAAAACTCGTATTGTTCTATTGGAGAAAAAACAGAATAATTATTAATAAATTCTTGATTACCAATATAATGAGCTAATCTCACAACAGCAGAGTGCGTGCCATACAATCTTTTTGCTCGAGACATAAAAATAATATCAAAAAGAAAATTTTCAATGTTAGAATAGTTTCGATTTGATTTGAAATTTTCAATAAAAAGGATATTATCTTGATTAGCAATCTCTACGATTTTTCGCAAAGATGTAACATCATCACCAACTAAAACAACTTTTCCTTTTAAATTTTTTGCGATATTAAGAGCTAGTTCTGCATAAGTTGCGTGTTTAACACTTACCATATTCCATTTGCGAAAATTGGAATAATCATAAATGGTGTCTCCACTTCGAACATGAAGTGCAGAAAAATTGCCTAAATTCTTAGCTTGATTCTCTGCTTCACCAATGATTATGCTCAAAGAATCACAAAATTCAATTTCCTTGAAAGTTTCAGACAAAATTGCCCTATCTTGTTGAGTTAAATCAGAAAAAACCCCAAAAACATCACTCAAACCATAAACAAAACTTTCTTTAAGTTGATTTTCAAAAGCTGCTTGAAACTGCTTAAAAGTCCGAAAAGGTCGCCCAAGGCATAAATTTAAGCTAGAACCTCTATCGTAGTCTTTAATATAAAATTTTTCTATAAATCTTTTAGAAAAGATTTTCTCTTTCTTATCACAAGACGCTCCTATAATTTTTTGCTCATTTGAGCCTTGCCAATTAACATTCTGCTCCCTTTGTTTTAAAAACTGACCTTCCTCCCACACAAATTTTGCTAAATGAATATCGCCTAGTTTTTTAGCTAAAAAGAGTGTAGTAAGCAAAGAGATTAGTCTGCTTCCTAGTCCATCTGTACGTTCCGAAATAAGGAATGTTGAAGTATTCATTTGTTATTTTTATATTCCTTGTAGTCTTTATATAGCATTATTGGTAATAAAAAAATCTTCCATGACCTTAAACTGGTAACCAAAGTATGCCCTAAACGATAAGAGAGTTGTTTCTTGATTTTTTGCTGCCCAGCCTTGTAAGCATCTTGTTCTTTGCTTTTATTGGGG
>NZ_NXLS01000014.1 GCF_003364315.1 Helicobacter ganmani
TGGGGATATATACGAATGCCTTATGTGTTATCTTATATCAAAGAAACACATAGAAAAGAAATTGCAGATTATGAAGCAAGAGTTGCAAAGAATCCTAGCTTAAAACTTCCTCCTTTAGAATCCTATACAGATTACAAACAAGCCTTAAAAGAAAAAGAATGCTTTACTTATAAATTAGGTAAAGCACTCATTACTGCTAATTCTGTGCGGGGGGGGGGGCGAATCTTTGCTTATTTGCAATTTTTTCAAGAAGTGCGTAAGTTAAAGAAAGAGTTTAGGGGGAAAAGAAAATGAGATTCTATTGCGTCCTTACAAACAAAGCAAAGCGTGCAAATGTAAGAATCTAATCTTAGCCACTTTATTGGAATTGAAGCAAGAAATTTGTATGATATATGCGGATTTAAGGTATCGGCTTTCTTAAAAAGGAGACGATATGACAGAAGTATAATTGTTCTAGTTATTATACTCTTGCTCATTCTAGCCGTGAAAAGCTAGAGATAAGCATTAATAATTTCAACATTTTGATTTTATGCCACTTCCGCTTATAAAAGCCTTAAATCCCTTGTAAATCTAAAGCCACTTTAAGCGGGAGTGGTTTTAGTCTCAAAGCCCATTTTTCTTTAGTTTTTAGATTCTCTCTATTAAATATTTTTGATTGTTCGGCTTATGGATTTGTGCAGTGCTACGAATTGTAAGTAATTCTCGCAATGATAGAAAACCAAAGTTCTCGCAAGAACGCAAGGAGATTTCTTGCGAATTCAAGCTTTATTCCAAACTTTCTAGCATAGAGCCAATGCTCTCCTCTAGACTAAAAAGCGGCTTCCACCCTAAATTTTGGAGCTTAGAAGTATCCAAACTTCTTTCAAAAGGAGGTAGAAAAGCCGAAAGATTCGCCTTTTGGCATTGCTTAATTGGAATCTCTACGCCTTTTTTGCTGCCTACTTCCTTTGCGATTTGCTTTGCAAGCTCCAAAATGCTGATAAAAATGTTAGGATTGGCAAGATTGTAAATACCCGTTGTGTTTTTGTCCAAAAGTCCCAATAAGATTCCACTTGAAGCGTCAAAAACATCTAAATAATTGCGTTTCGTCTCCCCTTTTGTGAGCAGGGTAATTTCGCCTTTTTCTAAGGCTTGGTTCAAAAACGCCATATAGACGCGCTGGTCTTCTTTGCTCACTCCTGCCCCTATGACTTGACTTAAGCGCAAGATACAGATATTCAAGGAATATTGCGCCGCATAAGCAATCATCAAATGCTCACACAATCGCTTGGCGGCAGGATAGCAGTTTCTAGGGTTTAGCACAGGAAGCACGCCCAAATCCTCCTCACGCACATTTTTTTCTTTTGTCTCCCCATAGACTTCCATAGTGGATAAAAAAACGATTTTTTTGCTTTGATTCTTTCTTGCTAATTCTAACAAATCTTTCGTGTGCTGGTAAATTGTTTCTATTGTTTCCACAGGAGAATCTACGAAATATTGACTTTGCGTAGGTGAGGCGCAACATAGGAGATAATCTATTTTTTCTAAGCATTCTTTGTAATCTTCAATGAACATTAAAGAATCGCATTGAGGATTGATTGAAATGCCCAAAGTCTGGAATCTTTCCAAAGCCCTTTTTTTATTTCTTGTCGTGCAATAAATTTTAATGTTTTTTACATTGCGCAAAAGAACGCTGATAAACATAGAGCCAATCAAGCCGCTTCCACCGCTGATAAGAAGTGTTTGGTTCTCTAGGGAGGCAAACCAATGTGCGAAGTTTTCTTTGAGCCTTAATGCGCCATCTCTTAAGAGTTTTGCAGTCATTTTAGATTCCAAAAATGTTTTCTACATCACGTGTTTTCATAATGGATTCTATCAAATAATAATCCATAGCTGTGGTGAGTTTGACATTACAAACCGAACATTCTACAAAATGCAATGGGATTCCATAGAAGTTTGCCATAGAAGCCGTATCAATGAAGCTTCGCTTTTCCTTTTTGGCGCGATGATGAATCCTTAAAATCTCCTCCAAAATAAAGCTTTGTGGGGCTTTTGCCACCATACATTCCTCTCTATCAAAAATCGTTTGGATTTCCCCTGCCTCCCCTTTAAGCGCAATAGTTTCATAAGTTTTTGAAGCACTAATTGCATTGCCGTGCTGCTCTACGCAAGCAAGATTTTGGGTAATTTCCTCGTGCGTGATGAGGGGGCGGACACCATCGTGGATTAGGACAATATCACGCGGATTTTTGGAGTATTTTTTGGCACATTGCAATCCCAAAAAGATAGATTCCTGCCCGCTCACTCCACCGGGGATTATCTCTGCAATTTTGGAGATTTGGTATTTGGAGATTTCTGCTTGTAGTTTGGGGATATAAGATTCTAGGCAAACAACAAGGATTTTGTCTATTTTGTGATGACTTTCAAAAATTTTTAAAGTATGGATAATCACAGGAATCCCTCCAATGGTTAAGAATTGTTTGGGGATTCCACTTTTGTGGTTCATTCTTTGTCCTGTGCCACCTGCAAAAATTACAACGATGTTTTTCAAATTTATCCTTATATGGTTTCTCTTGAATTAAAGCAATTTTAACATAAAATCTACTACTTTTGCGCTGGAATCTCCTTTGCAAGATTCCATATATTCTTCCCAAAGACAATGAGAGGTTTCTTGTTGCATTGCCAAAATCAATTCCTCTTGTGTGTAAGCGACATTTTCTCTGCCGACTAATTCCTCTGGAGTGCGATAAAGCGGGCGATTGGAAGCGAGATAATCCTCTAAATCCGGCACATAAAGCAAAATGGGGCGATGAAAAAATGCAAAATCAAAAATAATAGACGAATAATCGCTAATCAGCGCGTCGCTGATGCTTAAAATCCATTCTAAAGGCTCATAGCTAACATTGATAAAGTCTTGATTGGCAAGTTTTAGGCTTGGGTGGCTTCGCACGATGATGACTTTGTCGTCAAAAGTTCGGTTGATTTTTGGCACATCAAGCAGGATTTCTCCCTCACGTCTTTTGCGTGATTCTCTAAAAGTTGGTGCATAGAGATAGATTTTTTTGCCTTTTAATGCGGGATATTTCTGCAGAAATTCTTGCTTGTTTTTTGTAGAATGGATTTGAAAGAATCGGTCAAGTCTTGGAAGTCCGAAGCTTAAAATTTGGGATTCTTTGACATTAAACATTCGCGCATAATCTGCTTTGAGCTTTTCATCTGAAATATTGACAAAACGCGTGTTTTTGTGAATCCTTTTTGCCCTTTTGAAATCTTGCGCATTGGTGCAAATATCAAACGCAACTTTCTTGTATAAGCCCCCACCATGCCAAAGTTGAATCACAATACTATCGCTTTTTAATTTTAGATGAGATAAAAAAAAGTTGCTTTGGTCTAGCAAAATGATTTTGGATTTCAAAAGCAAAAAGAGTGTTGAAAGTGATTTATTGTTTTTGCAGACTTTATAAGGAATCTTGCGCAAATCAAGTGTATTTTGAATGCAAGAGAGATTAGAATAAGCAAGGCTCGTATCAGAAAAAACGAGCGTGATTCCGTCTTTTTTCACAAAAGAAAAAACAAAAACAAAGATTTTTAAAAATAAAGAAAGCAAATAAGGCAAGGGATTCTCTGAAATTTAGTTATAATTGTAGGAATGATTCCATAAAATACATAAATTTAGGCTTTAGGGAATGTTTCAAAATTATTATTTTTATAATCTTTTGCAAATTTTTACCACAAAAAACTTTAAGGGTTGGGGACGCAAAAAAACAGGAAAATTTGCTGTAATGTGTCATAAAATTTTTGGTGGTGATTTGACATTGCTTGAAGATGGTTTTGTCCGCTCACTCGGGCTTGGAGTGGAAAATTCCCCAAGATTCAGTGTTGTAGAGGATAAGCTTGGAATCTATTATGACGCGACAAGCCCTAGCACATTAGAAAATTTACTCAACACCTATGATTTTGATTCCGACCCAAAACTTCTTGCGACTGCAAGGGAAGCAATGCGTCGCATTGTGCAGTATAATATTTCCAAGTATAATTGTTCCAAAATGCTTCCACAGGATTATTTTGCCAAAGATTCTAGCAAGAAAAAAATCTTGATTATTGCACAGACGAATCAAGATTCTAGCTTGTTGTATGGTTATGGGGAGAAATTTAGCACAAGTGAGATGATAGAATCCGCATACAAAGAAAATAAAGGCGCAAAAATTTATCTGAAAATTCACCCCGATGTCCTAAGTGGCAAGCGGCAATCCGATATTCTTAAGCACGAGATTCCACCCTTTTGTGAAGTGATAACAGAGGATTTTAATCCGATTTCTTTGCTGAAATGTTTTGACAAAGTCTATACAAAAACTTCGCAAATGGGTTTTGAATCTTTGCTTGTAGGCTGTGAGTGTGTGTGCTTTGGAATGCCTTTTTATGCGGGTTGGGGGCTAACACAGGATAAACAAACTTGCGCAAGGCGGAATCGCAAACTAAGCTTAGAGGAGGTTTTTGCTGCAAGTTATATCCTCTATGCGCGGTATTTTAATCCTATCTACAACCGCAAAAGCGATATTTTGGATACTTTAGAAACGATTAAAAAATATCGTTACAAAAAGAGTTCCAAAAAGGCTTTTATGTTTGGATTCTCTCTTTGGAAACACCATTTCCTTTTTGGATATTCGCGAAAAAAACCTAATTTCATTCAACCCTTTTTAAAGGAATTTCAACCGCAAAATATCATTTTCATCAATCCTCTTTGGGCAAATGCTTTAGACTTGGCTTTAAAAAAGGGTTTGGATAAGGAGAGTGTGATTTTTGTTTGGGGTAAAAAGGAGTTTAGTGCGTTAGAATCCTATGCAAAGACAAATGCGATTCCTCTAGTTCGCGTAGAAGATGGCTTTATCCGCTCACTAGCTTTAGGTTCTGACCTCACACGCCCTTTTTCTTTGGTTTTTGATGATAGAGGAATTTATTTTGATTCTACTGCACCAAGCAGACTAGAGGAGATTTTGCAAAATACACAATTCTCGCACGAGATTTTGGAAGAGGCAAAGGATTTAAAAGAGCAAATCCTAAAGAAAAAAATCAGTAAATACAATATTGATTCTCACGCAATTCTTAATCTTCCGCAAGAGAAGC
Source organism: Helicobacter ganmani (assembly GCF_003364315.1). Lineage (NCBI taxonomy): Bacteria > Pseudomonadati > Campylobacterota > Epsilonproteobacteria > Campylobacterales > Helicobacteraceae > Helicobacter > Helicobacter ganmani. Next base: position 5,104 of record NZ_NXLS01000014.1, read on the forward strand.
CGAAGATTCTTGTTATCGGACAGGTAGAAGATGATGCTTCGATTCGTTTTGGTGCAGCGGGGAGAACAAATCTTTCTTTGTTGCAACAAGCAAGAGAGGAAAATCCACAGAGCTATATCCTCTACAAGCCCCACCCCGATGTGTTAAGTGGGAATCGCACGGGGCATATTGCACCACAAGTTGCATTAAAGTATTGCGATGAGATTCTTGAAAGAGTAAGTTTGCCCTCTGTGATAGAAGTCGTAGAGGAGGTGCATACACTCACTTCGCTTAGTGGGTTTGAGGCTTTGTTGTATGGCAAAAAGGTTGTTACTTATGGAATGCCTTTTTATGCGGGTTGGGGGCTAACACAGGATAAACAAACTTGCGCAAGGCGGAATCGCAAACTAAGCTTAGAGGAATTATTTTGCGGAACATATCTCCTCTATCCGCGTTATATCCACCCCAAAACACTAGAGCTTTGCGCGCCAAGCGTATTGATAGAAGCGTTGGGGAAAGAGAGACAAAGGATTCAGACTCACAAGTTTTATGCTTTTAAGATTTGGCTTTATTCGTTTGTTTCAAGAAAAATCCAAAGGCTTTTTAGGGGCTTTAAGCGGTAAGATTCTTGCTTTTTACTTTGCGATTCCATTGCAAAAGTTTTTTCTTAATTTGAGGATAGATTGCTGCGACTTGATTAAGTCAAGTCTTGCAAGGACTCGTTATTTTAAGATTCTTGGCAGGGTAATGCCCTGTTGGTTTTGGTATTTGCCTTTTTTGTCTTTATAGCTGACTTCGCAAGGCGCGTCTCCCTCCAAAAACAACACCTGTGCAATTCCCTCGTTTGCGTAGATTTTGGCAGGAAGCGGCGTGGTGTTGCTAATCTCAATTGTAATGTGTCCCTCAAATTCCGGCTCAAAAGGCGTAACATTGACAATGATTCCACATCGCGCATAGGTGCTTTTTCCTAGACAAATGGCTAAAATATTGCGTGGAATCTTAAAGTATTCAATCGTTCTTGCAAGCGCAAAAGAGTTGGGCGGCACGATACACACATCGCCAACAAAATCTACTACATTTGCTGCGTCAAAATTCTTTGGATCTACCACCATTGCATTAATGTTGGTAAAAATCTTAAACTCATTGCTCACGCGAATATCATAGCCATAGCTTGATAATCCAAAACTCACAACGCCTTGCCCCACTTGATTTTCGCAAAAAGGTTCAATCATTGCATATTTTTGCGCCATTTCGCGAATCCATCGGTCTTCTTTTAATCCCATTTGATTCCTTATTTATTTTTTAAATTAAATTATGATATTATAACAGATTAAATCAGTAAAATTCTTTTGGATAACAAAGGAATTTGGGAATCTATTTCAAAAAGGCTTAAGAATGAATTTTAAAGAGATAAAAGAACTTATAGAAATCTTTGATGCAAGTAATCTGAATCGTCTTAGTATTTCACAAGAAAATTCAACCATTAAACTTCAGAAAGGGCAAAATTGCGCAACAGCAGTGGTTGTAGAATCGCAAAATGCTCCTAGCGCGACTTTGCAAGCCCCACAAAGCCTTCCACAAATCGCCCCTGTCGCTTCTGCTCCAGTTGCGCCGATTTTAGTAGGAGAGACGATTAATTCTCCAATGGTCGGCACATTTTATCGTTGTCCTTCGCCCGATACTCCAGCATATGTGAATGCAGGAGATAAAGTCAAAAAAGGACAAACATTAGGAATCATAGAAGCAATGAAGATTATGAATGAGATTGAAGCAGAGTTTGATTGCATTATCAAAGAAATTATTCCAAGTGATGCGACGCCTGTGGAATATAATTCCCCCTTGTTTGTGGTGGAGAGAATCTAATGCAAGAAACACAAAAAGAAATTCATACCATTTTAATTGCTAATCGCGGAGAAATTGCCTTAAGGGCGATTCGCACGATTAAAGAAATGGGAAAAAAAGCCATTGTAGTGTATTCCACAGCGGATAAAGATGCACATTATTTGGATTTAGCGGACGCAAAAGTGTGTATTGGCGGGGATAAATCAAGCGAAAGTTATCTCAATATTCCAGCCATTATTTCTGCTGCGGAACTCTTTAATGCAGACGCAATCTTTCCCGGATATGGATTTTTGAGTGAGAATCAAAATTTTGTTGAAATTTGTAAGCACCATAAGATGGAGTTTATAGGACCAAATCCTGATGTAATGGCGTTAATGAGCGACAAAAGCAAAGCTAAAGAAGTAATGAAAAATGCAGGTGTGCCTGTGATTCCGGGTAGTGATGGCGCAGTTTCCTCCAAAGAAGAAGCCTTGAAACTTGCCAAGGAAATTGGCTATCCTGTGATTTTAAAGGCTGCAGCAGGAGGTGGTGGGCGTGGAATGCGTATTGTAGAAAAAGAAGAAAATATGTTCAACGCCTATCTTGCAGCAGAAAGTGAAGCGATTAGTGCGTTTGGTGATGGCACAATTTATATGGAAAAATTCATTGACCAGCCAAAACACATTGAAGTGCAGATTCTTGCAGATAAACACGGCAATGTTTTACATGTAGGAGAGAGAGATTGCTCATTGCAGAGGCGACATCAAAAGCTTATTGAAGAATCCCCCGCCCCTACATTAGAGCCAAAAACACGTGAGAAACTATTGCAAACTGCTATTACTGCGACAAAGGCGATTAAATATGTGGGTGCAGGTACTTATGAATTTTTGCTAGATTCCAATCAAAATTTTTATTTTATGGAGATGAATACACGCTTGCAAGTAGAACACCCTGTAAGCGAGCTAGTCAGTGGGCTAGATATTATTGAACTGATGATTAGAATCGCAGAAGGGCAGAGTTTGCCCAAACAAGAGGAAATCCATTTCAAAGGTTGTGCAATGGAATGTAGAATTACAGCAGAAGATCCTGTGAAATTTTATCCTTCAGCGGGTAAAATTACAAAATGGATTGCGCCCGGTGGTGGTAATGTGCGTCTTGATACGCACGCATATGCGGGCTATGTTGTGCCAATGTTTTATGATTCTATGATTGGCAAACTGATTGTATGGGGCAAGAATCGCAAAGAAGCAATTGCAAGAATGTCGCGCGCTTTAGATGAGTTTTGCATTGAGGGAATCAAGACAACGATTGCTTTTCATCAGGAAATGATGAAAAATGAAGATTTTAAGAGAGGAGTGATTCACACGAAGTATTTAGAGCAGAAAATGGCAAATAAAGCGGAAAAGAAGTAAAAGTGGAATGAAAAATGCTTGTAATTTTGAAAATATTGCAAGGAAGCAATCTAACGATTTAAGGAGAGAAGATGAAAATCGGAAATACACAAGTTGCAAATGAAAGTTTGATTAGCCTAAATAAAGCAAAAGAGAACGAGAAAGACGCGTTAAAGAAAATCTCGTCTCCTCGTCCATTAGAGGCGACAGATGGTGCGAGTTTGGCTTTGGCAAATGCACTTTTATCTCAAGCAAACTCAATGTCTCAAGGAATCCGCAATGCAAATGACGCACTAGGTGTGATGCAAATTGCAGACGCGACACTTTCTAACATTACAGATTCTGCGATTCGTATGAATGAACTTTCTGTGGCTTTGGGAAATCCTGCATTAAATAATGAGCAAAGAGCAATGATTGAAAGTGAAGCAAACGCACTAACTCAAGCAATGAGTGACGCTACAAGTCAAGCAGTTTTTAATGGTAGAAATGTTTTTAGCGGACAAATGAGTTTTGTAACCGGCAATGGAACAGAAAGCATCAATATGCAAGCCCCCAATGTTTCAGGCTTGAATGTTAATAATCAACAAAGTATTTTGGATTTTATTAACAATGTTAATATGAGTCGTGCAGACATTGGTTCTGCAATGAATGGAATCCAATCTGGCGTGAATGCAAGTATGAATACCGTAGTAAATTTGAAAGCTGCGGAAGGTGGATTAATGAAAGACGATTTGGCGGAAAATTACAATCAATTAAATTCTGCAAAACTAAAAGAAAATGCTTCTCTTTATGTTGCATCTTTTAATGCGCAATATTTGCAAAGTCGCTTAGACGCATTGCTAGGCTAATTGATTTTTCTTAAGCTTTACGGATAATCTTCTTAATATTGTAGAAGCAAAGAGATTCTCCTTTCTCTTTGTGTTTTTTATTTCTCCTTAAAAACAATTTGAAAATGATGGGTTATATTTTGTGTTGAAAATCTTGCTTTTATGGTAAGATTCTGTTTTCAAGTCCCTACATAAGGATTCTTAATGTTTTTTAGTAAATATTCCGCAAGTGGTAATGATTTTATTCTCACGCATACTTTTGGCACTCAAAAACGCGCATTTGATAAACTTGCGCGAAGGATTTGTAATCGTCATCAAGGTGTAGGCGCAGATGGTTTAATTATTTTAAAGCCACATTTGGAATATGATTTTGAATGGGAGTTTTATAATTGTGATGGTAGTATTGCGCAAATGTGCGGAAATGGAAGTCGTGCAGCAGCGATGTATGCGTATCATCAAGGAATCGCAAGCTACAAGCAGAGATTCTTAACACTCGCAGGAGTGATTGATGCAACCCTAGAAGAAAATGTGGTAGAGAGTGCGTTAAGTGGTGTGAAAGTGTTGCAAGAAAATATCTGTGAATTGGGCAACACTTGGGCATTGATTGACACAGGAGTACCGCATTTAGTTTGTGAGAAAAAGAATGAGTTGAGCAAAGAGGATTTGCGCTCTTTGCGCCATAAATATAATGCAAATGTTAATGTCGCAGAGATTTTGCAAGACAGAGTGATTGCGCGCACCTTTGAGCGCGGGGTGGAAGATGAAACACTTGCATGTGGCACGGGAATGGCAGCAATGTTTTATTATTTGTTTTCTGCGGGCAAGATTTCAAACCCTTGCCTTTTTAATCCCGCAAGCAAAGAGGATTTGTATCTAAAAGAATCTAATCAAAGACTTTATCTCAAAGGCAGAGTGCATAAAATTTGCGATTTTGTAATGTAGAATCCCGCAAGGTTGAACTTGCTCCTGTGATTCTATTTCCCGTCCTTGCTAGTGTAGTGGTAATTTATCTAAACTTTTGGTATGATTTTGAAAATTTATTCTTAAGGAAATATTGTGAGTTTTTGTATTTTATTTGGCGGAAAATCTTATGAACACGAAATCAGTATAGTTAGTGCGATTGCTCTAAAGAAATTATTACCGCAAGTGAAGCATTTTGTTTTTTTAGACGCTTTGCATAATTTTTATTTGATTCCAATACAAAATATGCAGTCTAAATTTTTCAGCTCTAAAGAATACATAAAAGCACAAAAAATTTATCCCAAAAAAGATGGGTTTTATCTGCGCACATTTTTTGGAGAAAAGCCTCTTAATCTACCAATTCTTATTAATCTTATCCACGGAGGAGATGGAGAAGACGGGAGTGTAGCGAGTTTGCTAGACTTTTATGGGATTCCTTATATTGGTCCGCGTAATCCCGCGTGTGTGTTAAGCTTTGATAAGGAGCTAACGAAGTTGCTAGCCAAAGGTCGGGGGGTTTTGAGCCTTGAATATCGTGTGCTGTATCGTGATATGCCTATACCGAAGAATTTAACTTTCCCATTGATTATTAAACCCGCTAGGCTTGGAAGCTCTATTGGAATCAGTATCGTAGAATCGCAAGAAAAGCTGCAATACGCACTAGAATCTGCTTTTGAATTTGATGAAAAAATCCTCATTGAGCCTTTTATAGAGGGAATTAAAGAGTATAACTTGGCGGGTTTTAAGTCCAAAGAGGGAATGAGGTTTTCTTTTGTGGAAGAGCCAGAAAAAAAGAAATTTTTAGATTTTGAAAAAAAATATTTGGATTTTTCGCGCACAAGTAATGCAAAAGAAGCGGAAATTAGCGAAGATTTGAAGTTGGCTTTGCGAGAGAATTTTAGCAAGCTTTATGAAAATTTGTTTGAAGGAGCTTTGATTCGTTGTGATTTTTTTGTCAAGGATAATCAATGTTATTTAAATGAAATTAATCCAATTCCGGGAAGCCTTGCAAATTATCTATTTAAAGATTTTCAAGAATCCTTAAGTCAGCTTTCTAAAGCACTTCCAAAACCTGATGAAATCAAAGTTACCTATGAGTTTTTACACCAAATTCAATTTGCAAAAGGTAAATAATGGCGCAAAAAAGATTGGATTATAAGGGGCAGAGTTTTTCCCTCTCGTATGAGATATTAGAATCCCAAAACCTTTCCGCTCCGACGCTTGTGATTCTGCATGGTTGGGGTGCTAGTAGAACTCTGATGAAACAATCTTTTGGCGGGCTTTTTAAGAATTTTAAGCATTGTTATGTGGATATGCCTGGATTTGGAAATTCTCCTACTCCACCCTTTGCGCTGAATACCTACGACTATGCCGAGATTTTAAAAATTTTTTTAGGGCAACTTTCTTTGATTCCTAGCCATTGTAGCATTATGGGGCATAGTTTTGGTGGGAAAGTCGCGACTTTATTAGAACCCAAAGAATTAATTTTGCTAAGTAGCGCAGGGATTCAAGTGCCAAAAAGCTTTAAGGTGCAATGTAAAATTGCACTTGCTAAATCTTTGAATCGGTTTGTGCCAAGATTAAGTAGAATCTTTAAGCAATTTTTGCGTTCAAAAGATGTAGAAAATATGGACGAAGTGATGTATCAGACTTTTAAAAATGTTGTAGATGAGGATTTTTCAAGCATATTTGCAGAATTTAAGAGTCCGTGCTATATTTTTTGGGGAGAAAGAGACCTTGCTACACCTTTAAAATCGGGTGAAAAAATCCACGCATTGATACCAAATTCTAAATTTTTTGTTTTAGGGGGAGACCATTTTTTCTTTTTGAAAGGTGCGAAAGAGATTGAAAAACTTTATTTAAACATTAAAAAATAAATAAAATTTATCTAAAATTCGCTAAAATTGCACAATTTTTTATTTCAAGGATTCTTTTTTGCAAAGCATTGATATTTTCATTATGGCAACGCGTTGGATTTTTCTTATCGCATTAGGCTATTATGTGATGATAAATCTTCAGTGGTATCATTACAAGATTATGCGCGTATTGTTTAGGCATCATAAGCAGAAATGGCATTTGTTTTATTTTGTGTTTCCTGTTATTTATTTTATTCTAATACCGAATAATCTTTATTGTTATATTGGATTGTATCTTTATGTTGTTTTGCTGGGTGTATGGATTTTTTATTTGAGCAAACGATTGGTTTTGACAAGTAGAATCCTAAGATTTTTTGGGTTATACATCGCCTTTATTTTATTTAATGAATTATTGCTTTTAAAAGTTGCAGAATATTCTATTTTGATTCAAATTGTTTATCTCTTCCCGCTTTTTATTTCTATTGCGCTTTCTTCTTTGATAGAAAGAATCCTGCTCAATCGTTACAAAAAACTTGCTTTAGATAAGTTAGAGAGTATGCCAAACCTTACAATCATAGCGGTTACAGGGAGCTATGGCAAGACAAGCTTAAAAAACTTTTTGTTTCAAATGCTGCAGGAGGGTTTTAAAGTTTATGCGACACCAAGAAGCGTCAATACGCTAACAGGAATCATTGCAGATATTAATCAAAATCTTTCCCCCTTAACAGATATTTATATCGTAGAAGCAGGTGCTAGGGGCGCGGGAGACATTAAAGAGATTGTAGATTTGCTTTCCCCACAGATTGCAGTTGTTGGAAAAATTGGTGAAGCACACATTGAGTATTTTAAAAGCATAGAAAATATTTATAGTGCAAAATATGAAATTTTAGAGAGCAAGGAATTGAGCCGAGCTTATATCTATGAGGGCAACATTCAGCCAAGCCATTGTCCCGTGAGGATTGTTAATTTTCCCAAAAATGCAAGTGAAATAGTAGCAACGCTTGAAGGAACAAGCTTTGTTCTTAAAATAGATGGCAAGAAATTAGAATTTAAAACGCGTATTTTGGGTGCGTTTAATGTGATTAATATTAGTGCGGCGATTGCGGTTGCGAAAGATTTGGGCGTCAGTGAAGAGCATTTGATAAAACGAGTGCAGAAGCTAGAACCTATTAATCATCGTCTAAGCAAGATTACTGTGAATGAAAAGATTATTTTAGACGATAGTTATAATGGAAATCTTGATGGAATGCTTGAAGCAATTCGCCTATCCTCCTTGCATAAAGGTAAGAAAATCATCGTAACACCAGGTCTTGTGGAAAGTTCCAAAGAAGCAAATATCCAATTAGCCGAAGCCATTAGTGAAGTGTTTGATTTAGCGATTATTACAGGAGAGCTGAATTCTAAATTGTTGCGCAAACATATTCGTAAGCCTCAAAAAATCGTTCTTAAGGACAAATCGCATATTGAGCATATTTTAAAGACAACTACAGATAGTGGCAACTTGATTCTTTTTGCCAATGACGCACCAAGCTATATTTAAAAGGTGAGAGGATACAATGGAGTATTTGTATGCGCCTTGGAGAAGCGGGTATTTCAAAGACAAAAGCACAGAGTGTGTATTCTGCGCTATTTCCAAAGGAGATTCTCCTCTAAATACAAAATCTCAACCTCTATTTGAGGGTAGGGGGGATTCCGCTGTGTTGCAAAAATCCGACTTCACAAACCGCGTATTTTACCGCAATGATAAAGTATTTTGCGTGATGAATAAGTTTCCCTATACGCCCGGACATTTTTTGATTATTCCCCATACGCATATCCCTTCACCAGAGCTTTTAGATGTGGAAATTTGGCTACAAATGCAAAGAATTGCACAAAAAGGTGTTGCACTTTTAAAAGAGTTTGGCGCGCAAGGAGTTAATCTAGGAATGAATATTGAACGCGCGGGAGGTGCGGGGATTCCAGAGCATCTACATCTACATTTGATTCCACGTTTCATTGGGGATACAAATTTCTTTACAACGATTGGCGATTCTCGCGCCTATGGAGTGGATTTTGATGAGATTTTCCAACGTATTTATGAGTTGTCCCAAAAACATTTAAGATAAATAAATTAACATTTAAAGGAGAAGTAATGGATAGAATCGCAGTGGCTACTTTAGGTCTTTGCTTGATTGCTTGCAGTATTGTGTTTGGTGTGGGTGCGAACCTTGCCGTGAAAGAATTTCGCGCAGGCGAGCGTAGCGTAGTCGTCAAGGGTTTGAGTGAGCAAGAAGTATTCGCAGATGTGATGATTTTGCCCCTTAGATTTCGTCTTGCGAACAACGACTTGCACGCACTTTATACTGAAGTAGAACGCAATTCTCAAAAAATTGTGAAATTTTTAGAGAAAATGGGGTTTGAGAAAAGCGAGATTACGATTGGTTCGCCCAATATCACCGATAAACTTAGTAATGATTATGCGGACGATAGAAGGGTAACTTATCGTTATTCTGGTAGCGGTGAAGTGATTTTATACACAAAGCAAGTAGAACTTGGTAGAGAAGTGTTTGGGCGCATTACAGAGCTTGGACAAGAGGGAATCGCAATCAACATTAATACCTATGATGTAGAATATAGTTATACGCAGCTCAATTCCATTAAGCCACAAATGATTGAAGAATCTACACTTAATGCAAGAGAGGCTGCACAGAAGTTTGCTAAGGATTCTAATAGCAAACTTGGTAGAATCAAACGCGCAACACAAGGGCAATTTAGTATTAGCAACCGAGACCAAAATACGCAACACATTAAGAATGTGCGTGTTGTCTCTACGGTAGAATATTATTTAGAGGATTAATCCTATCCTCTTAGAATCCCAAAACATAAAAGAAAATAAACATCAACCAAAGGAATCCCTAATGTATTGCACTTCCAACACAATGTTTAATCCCCATTCCGCTAAAGAAAGAATAAAGAATCATCTTGCTTATAAATTAGGTTTAG
>NZ_NXLS01000015.1 GCF_003364315.1 Helicobacter ganmani
GGGGTGGGGGTGGGAATAGAATCACATAGCTTTTTAAGACTAGAATGAATAAAAGTCTTTTCAAATCGTTGTGAAAAATAAAATTGTATCAATACTGAATTGGAGATATTTTTTACCATTAAATCCTCAAGATTCAATCTTTCTTTGGGATAATACATATGCGTAAGAGCTGTGCCGAAAACTCCCCAATGCACATAACCATACTCAGACAATAAATTGTCTAACTCAACAAAGTCATCAATATGGTTTGCTTCAGCGTAGATTATGGGACGATTCTTGAAAATTAATTTTTTTGCTCCTCTAATTACTTTACATTCCCAACCTTCAACATCAATTTTCATTACAGAAACAAATTCTCGTATGTCATAACTATCAATTGTTCTACATTCTATAAAATCTTGCTTATCTTCATTGCAAGATTCCAAGAACATTCCACCGAAATTATTTGTAAATTCTCTCGGAAAATAAGCTTTTTCATATTTATCTGATATTCCTGTTTCAAAAATAGATATTTTGTCTTGAAAATGATTAATTCTTACGCTTTCTTGCGCAATTTCAACCATTTTTGGATTAGCCTCAAAAGCAATAACACGATAGCCATTTGCCGCTATAAATAAAGAATGATTTCCAATATTCATTCCACAATCTAAAAAAATTCCTCCTTGAATCCCCATCGAGAGTTTCTTTAAAACATCTTTGAGCATTTCAAATTCATAAGGTTTTTTAGTTCTCCATATAGTTCTTTGAATGTAATCTTCCTCTTTGTAGGGTAGATACATTTTCAGATTATGTTTTGCATCAATCTCTACATTTACTATATTTTCAATTTCCATTTTAAATTCTCCCATGATTATTAATATACATTATGAATCATCATCTAATTCTAATATTGCCCTATAAACTCTCTCACAACATTTCCCATCTCTAAACTCAAAGGTATTCTCTATATTGGATTGGTAGGGTTCTCCGACTTTACAATCATTTTGCAATAAAACCTCTAGTTCTTTAAGCAACTCTTCTTCTGTGGTAACGACAGGACCAAAACCATCTTTGCGGTAATCAAAGTATCCCCTCTGTCCTGAATGATATTCAAGATTAAAAAAATCTTCCTCATCAAATTGATAATATAATACAGGCTTTTTAAGATATGCCATTTCAAAAGCTACACTAGAATAATCTGTAATCATCAAAGAAGATTCGCAAAATAAATTAGAAAGGCTTTGTCCGCAATCTCTACCATTTTGTTTTATATAATCTGGAATTGAAAAGTATTTATTAAAATTCTCACGTGCATTAATATGGGGGAAAAATAAAATAGAATAATGATTAATTGCGGTTATTTCCTGTAGTTGTTTATTCTTAAGTAAGGATGTCCATTTTAAAAAATAATGACTTTGAATAAATTTTTCCTCTGAATCATCTATCTTTAAATACCTCCTCCAAGTTGGCATTATTAAAATTTGTCTTATTTTTGCAATCTTTTGACTATTGAGCAATAATCTATCATGTCTAGGAAGACCCAAAAGCTTGACTTCTTTTTTGCCAAATTTATACCTATTGCCATCATTAACAATGGAATTAAACTCATTTTTAGTTGAAACATTAAATAAATTGATATGTTTGGGGTTTAACCAAGACGATAAGTCATCTTTAATGATTCCATGTTGTAAAAATATAAAATGACATTTTTTAAAATATCTTAAAAAATATTGATCTGCGTGTGAAGAAATGATTTTATTTGCCTTTTTTGCAATTAAGGGAAATTTATACGAATTGAAATCAATCAAATTAAATCCGTCTTTTTGAAGCCTATTCCAATCAAGGGAAGTCTTATCCAAAGCAAAAATAATCTTTTGCTTTGGATAATTCTTAGAAATATAACGATATAAAACCTCTGCACTTTCATCGGCTTCTATGTCACGATCTATAAAAACCCATATTCCATTTGTTTTGCTTTGAGGTATTGATTGCCAAATTAATTCTGTGTTAAGACTTTCAAAATTATCTCCCTTGAAAATAATTTCTGTTTTTTTATCTCCTATAACGACTTCAAGTTTTTGTAAATCTTGAGGGATTACTATCCAAAGTCTTACTTCATAGCAAAAAACTTCAGATAAGTAATTATGCCTCATAATTTTTGTATATTTGGGATAGATTTCTTTGCCATCTAAATAAAGTTTTGCTATTTCATTAATATTTGGAGTAAAATATTTTACAAAAACTTGCTTTTTTATTGAATCAAATTCCCCTACATAGCATCGCTGATAGGGTGGATGCTCGCCTTTAAAACAATTTAAGATTCCAACTTTATGATAAAACCAACAACCAACCAAATTAAAATTTAAAATAACATCTGTATTGATATAATAAAAAACTTTTTTAAGTTTATCCAAATACTCTTGTTTTTGATTATCTATTGACAATAATGAATCGTTATTAATAACTTTCTTAATAATCCAAAAATTTTGATAAAGACAAAAATTTTGAAAATATAAATCTAATGATTTCCTTTGTGATAATATTTTCTGCATTTCCGTCAGCAAGAGTAAGAAGTTTGAAATAGAGGTTAAAAAATTAGAGGTTGAAGAATTATGACCTTTCCTATAATAATATAAAGCCGTTTTTAAGAAGCCTACTTTACCCTCTTTATATAAGAAATCACAATATTGCCAAAGAAACAAAGCGTCTTCAAAGTTATTTTTAAACGCTTCCGATTCATTAAAAACAAGTTTATTTTTATATATTGAAGACAATAGAAATAAAGAGACAGTTGAGCTTTGAACTTCGTTATATAAATTTTTAATATATTCTATTTTATTACCTGATTCAAACTTAAAAGAAGTCGGATGTTTAATGTATTTATTGCCAGAATAAATAATAACATTAGTAAAAATAACAGCAATTCTTTCTTTGATTCTCCCTAAAAACCTATCCACTTCATAGAAATAATCTCTATCCAAGAAGTCATCAGGGTCGGTAAAGGTTACCCAAATGGGCTTGTAGCTAGGATTATGGATTGCTTCGTCCGCTTCGCCTCCTTGCAAAGGCGTAGTGATTTCCGCACTTGACCCCTCAAGATAGCCTAGTTTCTCCTGCAACCATTGAAGCCCTAGATTCCTAGCACTCGCTTGTCCGCCATTTTCTTTATGTAAATAGACGATATTTTCTGGAAATCTTTTTTGATAATTTTTGATGATTTTTGCACTATTGTCGGTGCTACCATCATCTACACAAATAATTTTTATATTGTTTTTGAAATCCAATCTTTGCTTGAGGATAGAGCTGAAATAATCGTCCAAATATTTTTCAACATTATAAACTGCGGAGATGATGTAGTATTCTGCAAAGCCGTGCTTTTTCTTTGGTTTTAAACTTTTTAATTGATTTTCAATCGGGATAATGCGCTTATCTAGCGCGTCTTTAAAGAATGCTTTAGGATTATTTTGTAATTTTCTTAATTTTTTAGGACTCAAAAATGGCTTTAATACATTCATTAATAATTCTCTCTTGATTTACTATTGAAAATAAGACTTTTCAAATCTGCCATTATATATTATAAATTCTTAAAATTACACACCAAATGATTTAAGGGAGAATCACAGGTTGAAATTCATCTTGAGCCCTGCAAAGCAGGGCTAGGCTTAAGCTAATAAGCCTTGACAACAATTATACAAAGCAGTATAATTGCGCACAAGATGAATTTTACGGTTTTCATCTTTGCTCCTTTTGGGGCATAGATTTTGCCGCAGGGTGTGAAGACCTGTGGCAAACACCCTGCAAAATTATACTTCAAAATCCCGCAAATAAATTTTAATCTTTATTAAATAAAACACACGAAGTGCAAGCTTTTTCTTGTTAATCTAAACCCTCTTTTTTGCGAGCTATGATAGGCTTTGCGATTCTTAAATAACCTTTTAGATAGCCTCTAAATAAAGCATTTCTAACACAAATCTATTTCCCACACAAAGAAAATATTTGTATTGAAAAGTCTTATTTTCAATACAAGTTAATTTAAAGTCATAATTTAAGGTAAAAGTTGTGTTTGATTATTGTATCGTAGGAAGTGGGTTGTTTGGTAGCGTTTTTGCCTATGAAGCCTCTAAGAGGGGCAAAAAATGTTTGATGCTAGAAAAACGCAATCACATTGGGGGGAACTGCTACACCAAAACACAAGAAAATGTTAATGTGCATACCTATGGAGCGCATATTTTCCGCACAGATTCTAAGGAAATATGGGACTATGTGCGACAATTTGCGGATTTTAATCACTTCATCAACTCTCCGCTTGCAAACTACAAAGGCGCAATTTATAATCTACCCTTTAATATGAACACCTTTTGCAAACTTTGGAATATCTCCACGCCCAAACAAGCCCAAGACATTATAGAATCCCAAAGAAAAGCCGCACTCAAAGACCTAAAAGGTGCGCCCAAAAATCTGGAAGAACAAGCCCTCTCCCTTGTTGGGATTGATGTGTATGAAAAATTTATCAAAGGCTACACGCAAAAGCAATGGGGCAGAGATTGCAAGGATTTACCAGCCTCCATTATACGCAGGATTCCTGTTAGATTAACTTATGATAATAATTACTTCAATGACCCTTATCAAGGAATCCCAAAAGGTGGCTACACTCCTATCTTTGAAAAATTATTAAAAAATTGTGAAGTGCGGCTAAACGCAGATTTTTTAAAACACAAAGAGCAATTCCAAGCAAAAGCTAAAAAGATTCTATTTACTGGAACGATTGATAGCTACTTTGAATATCGTTTTGGAGAGCTTGAGTATAGGAGTTTGAAGTTTGAAGAAGAGATTTTAGAGATTCCAAACTATCAAGGGGTTGCGGTGGTGAATTTCACAGACGAGCAGACACCTTACACTAGAATTATTGAGCATAAGCATTTTGAGTTTGGCACACAAGAGAAAACGATTATTTCCAAAGAATACCCTCAAACTTGGGATAAGAGCAAAGAGCCTTATTATCCGATTAACGATAGCAAAAATCAAGCACTTTTTGCAAAATATCAAGAACTTGCTAAGCAAGAGCAGAATCTCCTCTTTGGCGGAAGACTTGGCTCATATCAATACTATGATATGCAAGATGTCATCAAAGCAGCTTTAGAGCTTGTTAAGAGGGAGTTTGCGCAATGAATCCTAAAGTCTCCATTGTTATTCCCTCTTTGAACTCTATGTGCTATATAGAGGAATGCCTCCAAAGTGTGCTAAATCAAACCTTGCAAGACATAGAGATTTTGTGTGTAGATGCCAACTCTACTGATGGAACTTTGGAATATTTAAAAGAGCTAGAATCCAAAGATAAAAGGCTAAAAGTTATCATATCAAAGAAAAAATCCTATGGACACCAAATGAATCTAGGAATCAAAGCTGCCAAAGGAGAATATTTAGGAATCGTAGAGAGTGATGATTATATTAAACCTAATATGTATGCAGAGCTTTATAGAATCGCAAAAGAGCAAGAATGCGATGTGGTAAAGGGGGATATGCTAGAGTTTGTGGATAAAAATGGAGAGAGGATATTCACATACACGCGTTTGATAAATTGGACTAAATGTCTTTACCACAGGAATTTAAACGCAAAAGATGTGAGAGTTTTTACTCAAAGTGGCATTATGAATCCAAGCGGGATTTTCAAACTTTCGTTTTTAAGAGAAAATCAAATCTATCATAATGAAAGCTTAGGTGCAGCTTATCAAGATACAGGATTTTGGTTTTTTACCCATTTGCTTGCATCAAAAATATTTTTTGTTAATGAGGCGTTTTATTGCTATAGGCAAGATAATGAAAATTCATCAGTGAATCATATTTCCCTAGAAAAAGCCTTAAATCTAAGCAGAGAGTATGATTTCATTCGCAAAAAACTTGATGATAATCCCAATTTAAAAAATCTTATTTCTCTTGTAAGTTATTTGCGGTTTGGAGGGTATAATTGGATTTTAGGGCGCATTATGGACGCATACAAATTGCCTTTTCTCCAAAGAATCCAAAGTGAGTTTTTAGAGCTTGAAGCTAAAGGTGAGTTGGATTGGAAGTTTTTTGACGCATTTCAAAGAGCCAAACTAGAGCGAATCCTAAAAAACCCACAAGAATTTTATGAAAATGTCTGCTTAAAGCCTAAAGGTGCGGTAGAGAGGGTGAAAAACCAGCTTTCTTATAAATTGGGAACGGAGATTTTAAAAACAAAAAATCCGATGAGAATATTTATTTTAACTTTTAAGCTAAAAAATCTCATAAACCATTGGGGACAACTAGAATCCAAAACCTTAAATTTAGATGATTTTAGTGATTATTACGAGGGACTTAAAACTTGCGAACATCTTTCCTATTCTCTTGGATTCACTTTTTTAAAAGCTTATACAAATTGGTATAAGGGAGAAATTTTACTGCTACCTTTTAAGTTTTATAGAGTTTATAGACAATTTAAAGAAAAAAGGATATAAATGGAAGTTTTGCTATCAATCATCGTGCCTTGTTATAATGTAAGTGCATATATTGATGATTCTTTCAAGTCTTTAATTTCACAAAAAGATATAAAAAATTTTGAAATACTTTTTATTGATGATTGTTCAACAGATAATACTTCGCTAATAATCCAACAATTAATTTCAAAAACAAATGCACCACATATCCATTTCCAGCTAATTAAAAATTCAATCAATGGCGGCTATGGCAAAGCAGTTAATTTGGGTATAAATAAAGCAAATGGTAAATATATTTGCATCTTTGAACCAGATGATATTTTGCCAAGCAAATATTATAGTATTCTATTACAACAAATTCAAAAAAATTCTTTGCAAGCTTGCTTTTATGATACTTATATAGAAACTAGAAATGGAATAAAAAACAATGTAGTAAATTTATACAATCCATATTACATAAAAAATACATTGGATATATTAACAGAACAAGAAATACAAGATAGACTAGCTTTGGGAAATTGTGGAATTTGGCTTGGCATATATTTGAGAGATTTTTTAATGACTCAAAATATCAAGTTAAATGAAAATAGCAAGGGATACGAAGATATTGCTTTTATTGCTTTATTATTTTCACAAATTAAAAAAGTAAAAATTATTCCCGGTGGTGGGTATAGGTATCGGAGAGATAATATCTCTCAAAGTGTCTTAAATTATTCTAACTTCCATAAAATCCTAATTGTTACGAAATATGTCCTAGAGCAAGCGCAGAAAAATCAAAGATATGCCGCTATTTTGGGTTTCTTACTAACTCATTTAAAAACTTATCACGATAAAGCTATTTTAAGCAAACAGAATTTTCTAGTTTCCAATATTAAAGAAATTGCTAGAGAAATCATAGAAAATGCGGAATTAAAATGCAATCACAGAGTTTTAAGATTTATCAAATCTTTACAGAGAGAATTTAATTTGAAAAATATATCTGCTGAAGTTGTTGATAACTATTACCCGATTCATTATGCAAAAACTTTACCACTTTCAGACTATTTAAAAGAAGATTTTTCTATATTGTATAGTTATGCTCACCTTAAATTTTACCTTGCAGCCAACGAAATGAGTGTATTTGACAGCAATATAAACGATATACAAAACGACATCTTGACTTTTTCAAATATACCAGAAAGTGAAAAGGATTTAGAGTTCATTGATTTTATACAATATTTTTTACTACATACACCTTATAGCGTTCTATCAAAAAATTCTATAATAAATAACGATATTTTTTTATTGGCAAGACAGATGAACATTATTCCTTCTGTAAATCCTTATATACATCAAGCAAATTTTTCACTATTCTTAGGCGTTGAAAAATTTGAAGAAATGAGCGACTTTAACGATTTTTCCATAATCAAAGCCTATTATGCTTTATTGGAAAGTCATACCAAATCTTTTGTAAAATATCTTAGACAAAAAAGTATAGCCATCGTAGGCAATAGCCCTTGCGAACTTGGCAAAAATAAAGGAATGGAAATTGATTCGCACGATATTGTTATTCGTTTTAATAATTTTTCTACCGATAAAGAATATATTAAGGATTATGGACAAAAAACAAATATATGGGCTTTAACACCTGCACTCAATTCTATTATGGAAAGAGAAAATATATCATTTGATTTTATTTTATGCGCCCATACCAATAGAAAAACTCCAATTAATCGGTTTAATATACTAAAAAATTGGATATTTTCTGGTGCTAATGTAGCACAAATTCCTTGTATTGATATTTTAATTAAATACGATATAAGAGTTATGTCAATGGGACTAATCGTGGCATTATGGATATTAGAAAATATAAACTTCAAAAAAATGAATTTATATGGTTTTTCACTAAAAGAACAAGAACAAGGTATTACCCACTATTTTGAAGGAGACCCTTCAAAAGGAAAAGTCTTGCCGATACATAAATGGGACCAAGAATCTCAAATATTAGCATCAATAAAACAAATATTAAAGGAAAAATATGCTTAAACACTACATCCATTGTCATCAATCTTTTGATTTATTAAAAGGAGGAAGTGTTGGTTATATCTCATCTTTATTTCAAGGCTTTACAGAGAATAATCCTTTATTCCAAATACAAGAAGATTTACAATGTTGTTTTCTTTTTCCCAATATTGCGACACACGAAAGATTAGAAAATGAAGATTTAGGGTTTGTTTTAGATGCTAGGTTACAATATACACAATACAATAATGAAATAAGTACAAAAACCTCTTTAGACTTGCTTGAAAAAAGACAAAGATTGTTTAGAGAAGTTTTACCAATAACAGAATATTCAAAATTAGACCCCAAGTATATTAGTTCAATCCATATTCACGGAGCCTATAATTTCTTTCCTGTTTATAATAGTCTTACAAAAATGGGTATAGAATCAAGAGTAGTCAAAATTTTAACTACACACAATCCCTATCAACCTACAATGGAAGATATGTATTTATTAAACAGGGCTAGACCATTAGATGAAAATACTAACAAATTGATGTCTTATTATTTTAACGAAAGAGATAAATGGGCTTTTAAGCTTGCTGATTGTCTATTTTTCCCCTCTAAAGAAAGTTTAGAGGGATATTATAGTTTATGGTCTGATTTTGAAAATTTAATCAAAGATAAACAAATATACTTTTGCCCTACTGGCACAACTATCAAAAAACCGATTCTTAGTCAAGAAAATTTAAAATCTCATCTGAATATACCAATTGACGCTAAAATGATTTTATATATAGGCAGATTTATTGATGTCCGAGGATACGACATATTGATAGAAGCAGCACAAACCATACTAAATACTAGAAATGATATTTATTTTGTTGTTGTTGGTGAAAAACAAATCTCCCCCATAACCCACAAACAATGGATACAAATTCCTTTTGTAGATAATCCAAGTGATTATATCAATGCAGCAGATGTTTGTTTGTGCCCCAATAGAGGTAGCTTATTTGATTTGAGTATGATAGAAATTTTATCCTTAGGAACTCCAATAATTTGTTCTTATGTAGGAGGATATAAATGGTTAGAAAACAAGACAAGCGGTGTTCTTTATGCTCTAGCTGGCAATAAAGACTCTCTAATATCTAAAATTTACGAATTTATGGATTTAACCCAAGAAAAGTTATCCAAAATGTCTCAAGACAATAAAATGCTATACAACAATGAACTTTCACTAAAATGTTTTCAACATAACTATTGTGAAACCATCAAAGAAATTTATAAAGATTTTAAAATTAGTAATAAACAATATATGATTTCTTATTGCGAAACAAATCTATTGTGCAATGCTTTATTTCAAAATAAAACTATGCTTGCTTCTGATAAAAAAATCATAGGCAAGACAAAACTGCAAAGAAAAATTGATAAACTAAAGAATAATCCTATGTTATTTATAAAAGATTTTTTCCGAAAAAGGTTTAAGCGATGATACCAAACAACCACGCTAACATAAAAACTTCAGGAAAAAATAATGTTATAGAATTTTGCGATAACTTCAGATTCTTTGATAAAATAAATTGTTCTATATCTGGAGAAAATAACACGATTCAAGTTGGCAATGTAAATATAAACCAAAGAGGCAATCTCAAAATACACATCAATGGAAATAATAATATTGTAAAAATTGATGATGGAGTGATTATAAATCATAATCTATCGCTTTCTTTTTTTGCCGGAGGCTTAGGTGCGATTGCCAATGATTGTTCTATCAAGATTGCTTCCAATACTTTTTTCAATGGAAGCACAAGTTTAATTTGCGGTGAAAAAAATACAAATATCCTTATAGGAGCAGACTGCCTCTTTGCTAACAATATTCGTTTAATCACAACAGATAATCACTCAATCTATGATATTTCAACCCTTAAAAGAGTAAATCAAGCCGGAGATGTGAAATTGGGTAATCATATTTGGGTCTGTGAAGATGTAACTTGTTTGAATAATTCTAGCGTAGCTGATAATTGCGTAATAGCAACAAAATCTCTTGTAACTAAACATTTAACGGATGAAAATTGTGTTTATGGCGGCATTCCTGCAAAAAAAATTAAAAGTAATATCAACTGGGATACACAAATAAAAGATAAATTTATGGGGGGGGGGCACAAGCCGCCTAATACAATAATGAAAAATGCAACTTTTGTGGATTCTAATATAGCTAATAACCGTGTTGGAATTATTATTCCAATCTATAATGCAGAAAAATATCTTGAAAAATGCTTAGATTCAGTTGTTAATCAAACTCATACTAATTTAGAGATATTGCTAATTGATGATGGAAGCACAGATAATTCTTGTCAAATTGCCAAAGAATACGCTGCCAATGATGAAAGAATTACTTTGATTTTAAAAGATAACGCGGGACAATCTAGCGCAAGAAATATAGGAATAGATTATTTTAATCAAGAATATCAGTTCATTCCTACAAACAAAGAAATTGAAAAATTACATTTATTTAAAATCAAAAATCTTAACAATACAAAAATCTTAACAACCAAAAAACTTTTAGCGATTCCAAAAATAGATTATTTAATCTTTTTAGATTCTGATGATTCTTGGGATTTAGATTGTTTAAAAAAATGTGTAACCGCTATGAACAATAAGAATATAGATATAGTGTGGTTTCATTTAAGTTTTATCTATAAATTAAACTACAAAAGTCATTGGGTAATAACACCAAAACAATTACTTCAAGATATGATTAATAATCAAATAGATTATTTCTTTTTTGTTTGGGGTGGTATGATTCGATTTGATTTTTTAAAAAAAATAAAATTAAAATTTTTGGAAGGCGTTATGCACGAAGACCATTTTTTTGGAATCTGTTTATTTCTACAGGCAAGAAACATTTATATCTTGAAAGATAATCTTTATAAATATTTTACAAGCATAAATAGCGTTACAAGAGGAAAAAACTTATCTTTAGGGACTTTACAATCTTTTTATAATTATGCTAACGACGCGATTGATTATGTATTTTTTGATATTCTTAAAAAAACGAGAAGCAAGCAAATCTACAAAGAAATTTCTAGATTAATAATAAACGAACATATTTATTATTATATCCTCACCCTAAAAGATGATGAATTAAAAGAGTTAGCAAAAAAAGTGTTTTTTGGCAAACATTATTTTCAAACATTTCTTCCAGCATTCTCTTTCATTAGGAGGTGTTCATACTCATCTGCCAAAATGAGAATCTCCAATCATTTAGCATATAAACTAGGCTCTGCAATGATTTCAAACTCTAAAAGTCTTTCAGGATATATTCAAATGCCTTTTATTATCCTGTATATTTATTATAAACATCAAAAAGAACAAAAAGAATATCAAGCAAAAATAGCAAAAAATCCAGCCTTGAAACTTCCTCCTTTGGAATCCTGTGCAGACTATCAAGAATCTTTAAAATATAAAGAACATCTAAGTTTTAAACTCGGACTTGCTCTCATTGAGTCTCAAAAAATGGGGGGGGGGGCATAATAAAATTCATATTCTGTGATGTACCTAGATTAAAAAGAGAATTTAAAGAAAAATTTAACAAACCCTCTTGACAAATATAGTTATTTTTAATGCAATTCTCCCGCATTTAATTACAAGGAAAAAAATAGCTGAAATCAAAGAGGCTTTGCAATTATTGATTGAATTAGCGAAACAAAAGGCAAATACATTTCCATCAGAGATTCAAAAAGACCTTTTAGACGGAAAACTCAATGATACCACATTGAAAGTTCCAATCACTAGAGTGATTGGGAAATACAAGGAATTTAGGGTTAAAACCTCTGAAACGACCGATATTGCAAAAGACATAAAGGACGCAATCGTTACAATATTTGATGGAAATGGCAATGTTGCCAATGGAATCGCCCAATTAAATCCAAAGGGATTATGGAAAAAATGGAAAATTCCCTTGCGTGCGTAGCAGTAAAATCAGCGGTTGATATTAGTAAGCTTGCTTTTAATGACTTTTTATCACTTTATGGACCGATTCTCAAAAAAGCTTTTGGGGACGATGAGCAAGAAATCAAAGCACTTCTGAATGAAGCAAAAGAAATTTATTCTATGCTTAAAGAAAATTCCAATATTGTAAATGCAATTAATATAGACAAGTCCTTAGAATATGTCAGGAGGATTGATAAAGCAAACATTGGCAATCAATGGTATATCGTGAGGGGATTAAAAAATGGGAAAGTAGAGTTTTATTCTTTTACAAATATTTTATGTAAAATGCACCCCTCTCAATACAAATGCACAATCCACAGGAATTCTGCCAATCTTTACAATTCCATA
>NZ_NXLS01000016.1 GCF_003364315.1 Helicobacter ganmani
AAATACATTACAAAAGTTAAAGAACATTTTTACTCTAAAGATTTTTAGCGCAAAAAAGGAAGCAAAATTATAGCAAAGAAAACTTAAGGGGAGGTTAAAGGGGGGAAATGAAATTTTAAAGACCAATTTTATTATTATTTATGAATACAATATGTATTTATAAAAATTTAAGAATTTAGGAAGTATAATTTCTCCCTCATCGTTAAATTTTAAGGGATTTTTATGAGTTATTACACAATACCAAACTCTGTTTTAGAAAATGATTTCAACTTCCTAAGTAAAAGTTGTGAAGATTTTAAAAACGGCAAACTAGACGAGGTTACTTTCAAGGCAATTCGTGTGCC
The DNA here is from genome assembly GCF_003364315.1 of Helicobacter ganmani. Taxonomy (NCBI): domain Bacteria; kingdom Pseudomonadati; phylum Campylobacterota; class Epsilonproteobacteria; order Campylobacterales; family Helicobacteraceae; genus Helicobacter; species Helicobacter ganmani. The sequence continues at coordinate 345 of NZ_NXLS01000016.1, forward strand.
TTATGGAATTTATGAACAAAGAGAAAAAAATACTTATATGGTTCGCATCAAAACTCACGGGGGACAAATCACACCCAAACAATTACTTGGGATTTCTAAACTAGCCCAAAATTATGCCAATCAAAGCCTACACATCACTACAAGAGGGGGGATTCAGCTACATTATGTAGATTTTGAAAATCTCTGCCTTGTTACGCAAGAATTACACAAACTAAGGCTTAGTGGTCGTGGGAGTGGAGGAAATTGTGTGCGCGGAATCGTAGGAGATGCACTCTCTGGAATCGCAAAAGATGATGTATTTGACATTCAACCCTATGCTAATGCAATCACAGAAAGAATGTTAGCCCTCAAAGATTCCTTTAATTTACCGCGTAAATTTAAAATTTCTTTTTCAAGCTCCAAAGCCGATAGAGCCACTGCAACCATTACAGATGTAGGATTCATCGCTACTAAAAAAGGTAACAGAAAAGGATTTATTGTCTATATTGCCGGAGGAATGGGTTCAAAAAGCCGTTTGGGGTATAAGATTACAGATTTTTTACCCGCTAAAGAATGTTTTTTATTTGCTCAAGCCGTAAAGCAGGTGTTTGATAAATATGGCAATAGAGAAAATAAGCATTCTGCAAGACTAAGATTCTTAGCCGATAAGATTGGCATTGAAGAGCTAACAAAACGCATAGAACAAGAAAAACAATTGATTCAAAAATCACAAAAAGATTGGGAGATTAAAGTCTCAAAATCCTTTATCAAACTCCCAAAACTAGAACACAAAGCTTTGCCAAAAATGACAAAAGAAGAAAAACTTTGGTGGAATCGCTTTGTGAGAGAGCAAAAGCAAAGCGGCTATTTTTATGCCAAAGTGCCACTTACTCTAGGAGATATTCCCTACAAAAGTGCCGAAAAATTAGCAAATATACTAAAAAGTGTGAATTCCCACTGCATTGCTTTTGGGCAAAATCAGAATCTTTATGTAAGGAATCTAAGCGCAGAGCAAATGCTAACACTTTACCCAATTCTCACAGAATTTTCTCCCCAAAGCAAGCAAGCAACGATTTTGGGGGATATGGTTGCTTGCACGGGTGCAGCGACTTGTCAGCTTGGAATCGCGCGTCCTAGAGGAGCAGTGCAAGAGATTGAAAAGTATTTGCTTAAATCAAAAATAGATTTGGACGCCCTACAAGACTTCAGGATTCAACTCTCTGGTTGTCCAAATTCTTGCGGTAATCATTTCACCGCAAATTTAGGATTCTTTGGCAAAATCCAACGACAAGGCGGAATTCCCTACCCTGCTTATAATGTCGTAACAGGAGGAGTTGTAGAGGAGGGAAAAACAAGGTTTGCTAAGAAAATTACACAAATTGCAGCTTTTTATCTGCCCGAATTTGTCTATAAAGTCCTTACCCGATTCCTTGAAGTTAAAAAACAATTTAAAACCTTTGAATCTTGGGTGGATTCTAGCGGCGAGGAAGAAATTATCAAAATCGCAGAATCTTTTGCAAAAATCCCAAACTTTTCGGAGAACCCTAAGCCTTATTATGATTGGAGTAGCGAGGAATTGTTTTCTGTATCTTTAAAGAAAAATGGTATTGGAGAGGAAAATTAATGCAAGGTTCCTTTACGCTTCCTATTGCATTAACGCCCAAGAAAACATTATTAATTGGTGCTGGGAATGTTGCCAAACAAAAACATATTGCATTAAAAGAATCCAAATGGGAAGTCCAAATCATCGCAAGAGAGAGGAAAGATTCCTACTTTGAAAACTTTAATGTAGAAATTGGAGAAATTCAAGATTCCTTGCTTCAAGGCTTTGAACTTGTCATTGATGCAAGTGGAGATGAAAAACTCGGCACATTTTTATGGGAGAAGCGCAAAGAGTTTGGGTATCTTTTAAATGTTGTGGATAATCCTAAGCTGTGTGATTTTTATTTTGGGGCGATTGCGCGTTATCAAGATTTAAGTGTGCTTGTTAGCACAAATGGTGCAAGTCCGATTCTTGCGCAAAGCATAAGAGACAAAATTGCTAGAATCCTGCCAAACTCTCTTGAATCATTAGTAGAAAAACTCAAAAAAATGCGTCAAAATCTAAAGATAGACGAATCTAAAAAAGAACAAATCAAAACAGAATGCAAGCAATCTTTGGGCAAGGTTTTCATTATCGGCTGTGGTCCAAATAGTTTGCAAAGCCTAACTTTAAAAGCATTGGAGACTTTTGAAATTTTAGATGTGGCACTTTTGGATAATTTAATTGGCAAAGAAATTTGGAATCTTTTAGAAAATATTGGCGTTACTTGCATTAGTGTGGGCAAACAAAAGGGCAAACAAAGTTTTTCCCAAGAGAAAATTAATACACTAATGCTACAATACGCAAAAGAAGGCAAAAATGTCGGCAGATTAAAGGGTGGAGACCCCATAATCTTTGGTAGAGTCTTTGAGGAGGGAAGCTTTCTTAAATCTCACAACATAGAGGTAGAATGTATTAGTGGGCTAAGTTCAAGCCTAAATGGGGCTTTAACAAGTGGAATCACACCAACTTTGCGCGGAGTGAGTGCGGGTGTGCTGATTGTTTCTGCACATTTAAGAGAGAGTGTTTTTCACACAGAATGGTTACATTATCTTAAAAATTCACCTTATACTCTCATCGTAATGATGGCTTATAGCTTTGCAGATAAAATCGTTCAAAACGCTAAGGAGCTTGGAATCCCGCTTTCACTTCCTGCGGCATTTATTTCCAAAGTGGATTCCAAAGAGCAAAAATCCATCATCGGCACATTAGGGCAACTAGAGCAAATGGCTAAACTCTGCGATAAACCTGCAATCTTGATACTAGGCAAAGCGGTAGGAGAATGCCTCTGTATGCCCTTTGCGGGGCAAAGAATTATTCTATAAAATTATCAACAATTTAGAAATTAAGGTTAAAAATGAAAGAAATAAAATGGTTAGCAAAAGAAGATAGTTGGGCTAATATTATTGGCTTATTTTTAGTTTTAGGCATTAGTGCATTTTGGTTTTTTGATGGATTCTCTATAATTCAAGCTTTAAATGTGAAATTTGGCTCTTGGAGGGGGACGGATATTATGGACGCTTTCAAGAATCTCTCTTTCTTGAATTTTGTTATTTTATTTTGTTTTTTTGGAATTTGGTTTAGCATTGTTTCAAGATTCTTAAACAAAAAATTTAAGCCCTTTATTGTGAGCTTTAGCATTTTATTTATTCTTAGCATTCTTGTGTTTTTAATCAGTAGCCATTCACAAGCCAAAGAATTTCAGTTAGAATCCCCCTTAGTTGCGCTTCTGCTTGGATTAGTTTTGGGAAATTTTGCAAATCTCCCACAATGGTTTAAGGATTCCTTGCTTACGGAATTTTATGTCAAAATTGGAATTGTTCTTATGGGTGCAACCTTACCTTTAACGCTTTTAATCAATGCGGGTGGAATCGCTATTTTACAAGCTTGTATCATTACGATTGTTACTTTTTGGACGATTTATTTCGCAGCAACAAAACTTTTTAAGCTAGACTCAAGCTTTGGTGCAACCTTAGGGGCAGGAGGTTCTATTTGTGGTGTAAGTGCGGCAATCGTGATTGGAAATGCTGCAAAGGCAAAACAAGAACATATCAGCCTTGCCATTAGCATTGTTGTTTTATGGGCTGTGGTAATGGTAATTTTGCTGCCTCTATTTTGCAAGGCATTAGGCTTAGATGCTGGAGTAGCTGGAGCTTGGATTGGCACTTCAGAGTTTGCCGATTCCGCAGGATTAGCCGCAGCGCAATCCATTGGAGATGAACGAGCCATTGCAGCTTTTACACTCATTAAGGTGATTGGTAGAGATATGTTTGTGGGAATTTGGGCGGTGCTTGTGGCATTTTTATCTGTCGCGGTATGGCACAAACAAGAAAATACACGAGTTAGTATAGGAATAATTTGGGAGAGATTTCCAAAGTTCATTTTAGGATTCCTCATTGCCTCTGTGCTTGTAAGTCTCTTTACCCTTAACTTAGACTCTGCAAGCAGCCAGCAATTTTCCAAAGAAACATTGGGTTTGATTAAGACTTTGCGTAATTGGGTTTTCACTTGGACTTTTCTTTGTATTGGTTTAAATACGCAGTTTAAGAAAATTATTGCTGTGGGTTATAAGCCCTTTGTAGCATTCACGCTCGGTGTAGCTGTCAATTTACCACTTGGCTATCTGCTCTCGTCTTATATTTTTGAGGAATTTTGGACAAACTTTATGCGGTAAGCGGGTATTGCGTCCTTGCTAGCAGACAAACCCTACTCAAGGACGCAACCACATATCAATTCATAAGAATCTTTAATACAAATTTTAAGCTTATTTATCCATCTCCTCACACATTCTCTCAAACTCTTGATAATATTTCCAAGATTCTACAATGTCGGGACGATATTGCGCTATTGCGGCTACTTCTTTATCAAGAATAGATTTTATATGTTTTCTTGCTTGAGGCTCTTGTTTGAAGTATTGCATAATATCACGAATCGCTAGTGCTTTTGCATCCTCTTGCTTAAATCTCTCTTTAAGCTTTTCTAAAAATTTCTTTAAATACTCACAAGATTCTTTGTATAAAGTCTCATTTGCTCGGAAGGATTCTACTTCATTTTTATCAATATAAACCCCAATGACTTCGTTTGGTTTGCCCATAATCCCTTGATGCAAATCTACCCATTGCGAATTATTGCTATGCGTTGCAAGAGTGAGTTTAAAATCTCCCGCTTGAAAGACAAGAGGAAAAAACAAATAAGCACTTCCTTTGAATACATTTGTTTGCAAAGCCTTTTTATGACAATTCTGGAGAGGATTAAATCCAAAATCCTTTGCGATAACTTGTAGCTTTGAAATCGCCTCATCAGAATTTAATTCTTTTATATCCAAAAATGCTATTTTGGAAATATTCTTTTGCAATTCTTTAAGGTGAATATGGAAGCTAAAAAGATTGGAGTAAGCGTATTTTTTCAAGCCCTCTAAATTATAGTTATATTTAAGATGCTCAAGAGGCTTTATTACATCTTCAAAATCAAAAGTCTTGTCAAATTCTTTTGTAATCGCTAAGCTATGCCATCGCCCTGCCCTTGCCAAACAATGCCTAAGAAGTTCCATAGGATCTCTTGTCTGACACATAAAAGAAACTTTCTTATCAATCAAAGAAAAGAATTTAAGATAATTTGAAGTTTGATACTCTAAATCGCTAAGAGAAACAACATTAAACCCATTAGAATGTAACAGAAAGTTATAAGCAAGAATATACCGATTGTTAGCACTTCCCTTGATAAATAAATCAATGATTCTTAAACCAATTGCACTAAATACCTCACTTACTTTAGCAACTCCCGCCCCATGTCCATAAAGATAAATCATCTTATACCCCCTCGGCAATGGCAAATTCAAATCCCAAGCAAGTTCCGCAGGGATACTCTCATAGCTTAAGTTTGGATAAGGTTGGATAGAATCTCTATTCTCTCTTTGGGATTCTACATTGTATTCTTTAGATTCTCTCTCCTTTATTCTTAACTCTGTTTCTTTATTATGATTGTTTTTCTCTTTAGATTCTCTCTTTGCATTCAATCTCTCTGGATTCAGTAAAGGAGGATAAGGGTGATTCGTGTTAATGTATTGTTCTTTAAATTCTTTAGAGTTAAGCCATTGTAGGATTTCCTCTTTGTGTTTTAAAAGGAAAGGTGTTTGAGTAGAAAAAGGAATTTGAGAAAAAAGTTTAAAAAAGAAAGATTCTATCTTAAAAGAATTG
>NZ_NXLS01000017.1 GCF_003364315.1 Helicobacter ganmani
CTGCCTTAATGAATGTAAATCCATTAAAACAATCTTGGTTATTTGCGTGATTGTAGTTATTACTTATTTTAGGCTTTAACAATGAGTTGTGTAAGAACACATTTCAAATTTTTCAACAAAAAATGGAAGTGAGATTATACACAAAAAAACTTAAGATGAAATTAAAACATAGCGTAAAAGCGAGAAAGCTATAAAGAACATTATAATCGCTATAAGAATATCTATTATTTTAGTTATTTGAATAAGAATCTGACTTAATTTCAAAGCACCATACCCCAAACCAAAAAACCATAAAAATGATGCAGTAAATGCTCCATAAGCAAAAATAATTTTTTCATCAAAGTTAAACATTAATGCAGTAGCACCTATTACAAAAACCGTGTCTAAATAGACATGAGGATTTAAAAGGGTAACTGCCAAAGTCAATAAAATGGTTTTTTTAAGCGATAAGGAATTAGATTGTAAAAATTTAGGGTGAGATTCTGCAAAAAATGCAGACTTTAAAGAAAGAAATCCATAATATAAGACAAATAGAATCCCAACCGATGCAATGAGTAAATTTAAGATTCTGTTTTTAGCTAAAAATTCTCCTATTCCAAAAATCCCAAATCCCATTAAGACAACATCACAAAAAAAGCAAATTCCACTAACTACAAAAATATGATTCTTACTTATGCCTTGCTTAATAATAAAGACATTTTGCGCTCCAATGGCGACAAGGAGGGACAAGGAAAGAAAGAATCCTTTAAAGAAAATAGACATTAAATCTGATGATTCCTTTGATTATTTTCTAGTATTTTAACAAAAGGACAATTAATGCGATATAAATAACTTGCACAGCAATTCCCTGAAGGTTATTATAAAATCCCAAAACAACCACGCTAGGAAGGGGTAAAATATCTGATGGTAGCACACAACACATACACGCTAACACCCAAAATTTTGAATCCAAGCGCATAGATTAGCCAATTCATCACCCTAAACATCAAATGAATGGGCAACTTTTGTGCAAAGATTTTCATTAGATAAGCAATCAGTATCACTCCAATATTACCGCTCCATCCACTCAAAAACGCAAGCCCTCCTAATCCAATCAAGCTACCTTGAGCAAGTGCTTGTCCCATTTTTGATTTAATATAAGCCTGCCAACCCGTAAGACTTGCTTTGCTATGCAACCAAGCACCAACAAAAATCATCACAATAACTGCTGCGATTCCTGCTGCACCCTCCAAAATTTCACGATTTGTTCCTGCTGCCGCCAAAGGAAAAAGCTGCACTAATGCCAAAGCTACGACAATACTAAATACTACCCCAAGACTGGCTCCACCGATTACCCAATGCTGTCCTCGCGTCTGATTTGCCGCTTGCAATGCTGCAAGCAACACCATAATAATCAAAAGTGCTTCCACACCCTCTCGCAACAAAACAATCGCTGCATCTATTGCTGTGTAGAAATTTCTGGAAGTTCAGATTCTATACAATTATACAACCCACCATCTCTTATGCTCACGCACTTCACCCTCAAAAATAGGCTACTGCGCAATAAAAGTAAAAATCGCATCTTTTGCCACAGCTTCATTTTGTGAAAAATCCTCAAGCGCACGGCGTAAAAGTGTCAAACCATGTGATAAATTTTGTGGCACACCCTCGACTTTGCGACTCTAAAACATTTCCCGTAATAAAATCATTCAAAGCAGCACCCAACTTTTGAATATGAAAATTCATAGAATCAAAATCCACCGCTTCACTGACCATTGCGACACAATAAAGCGCCAAAGCCGTTTCAATCTGCCCATAATATCCCGCGCTTGTATCGCCCACTATGCGCTCATTGCGTTGCCAAGTGTCATAGAATCTCCTATAAAGTGAGGGAACATTCTTCAATATTTTTCTCTGTCGCTTTCTTGAATTGCTTAAATATAGGCATTACACACTTTTCTAACTGCTTGCGTTTTGCTTCATAATCTATCGGATTCTGCTCCTTTTCAAATGCAAGTGGTGCGATAGAAAGGGATTCTAAATGTTCCAAGTTTGGCTCTTTGAGTCTGTCTCAAGCCTCAAGGTGCATTTTCACACGACGAATAATCAAATAAGTGCCATTATCAAGCCCAAGTTCTATCCTTTACCCAAGCGACTTTATCTAATTTATTTTCGCTAGGATTAATTGTGCCATCTTTAAACGCAAATAAATTGCGTGGTGTCTCGCAGTTTTCACAAGAATTAAATCCCATTTGATACCACTTCATCGTAACCTTAAGCAAGCAACTCGCACGAGATTCTGCACAGCGTGAAAGGCAATCTGTGGGTCATTTGCACAAGATTGAATGCAAACATCACCACCGCTAAAGTCTGGGCATAATTGATCTCTAGGGAAATGTGGCAAATCCTTGTAATGCTTTAGGTCGCGCAACTTTTAAACCCAATTTATCAAAAGAACTTGCTCCTGCGCCAAAGGTGATTGTCAAATCGTAAGGATTCAGTAAATCTGTCTTTCCGTGTCGTTGGTTGGGACAAGCACATTCTTGCTATATAGCGCGACATTCTCACCTGTTGTGAGCTTGCTCGCATAAGCAGTCCATACTTTAAAATCTCTCTGATTTCAGCAAGAGATTCTATATGTAAATCCAACACAAAAATAAATATGCGTTTGTGTCTGGGTAGTGATTCCTTGTTGATATTTACCAAAAAAATAGATAGGAATTTGCTATTGTGGGAGACATTCGCGGAGTATGAATTTTGGATTCCGCATTAAGGATATCAGGAGATAAAACTCCCGTTCCTGCTATTGCGACACTTTTTAGAAAACTACTGCGGTCTAGGTTTTTTATCTTGCACACCTTATTCCAAAATAACACCCATTTTTGAAAGAGCCTTGCCTAGTTTATTCACTGCTTCAGCAAGTGCTTTATACCCTCAATCGACTGCGGCATTAGCAAATTGTAATCTTCCCATTGCTAAAGAAACTAAACCTATGTTAATTCTAAGAATTTTCATTTTGTGTCCTTTATTTTTTGTAAGTTTTTTATTAAAAATACAATTATGATAAATGATGTGCGAGTTTTTGGGGAATCGCAGTGTATTTTGAAGCAGAAAATCAAACAAAATTTGATAAAATTTTCAATATGCTTGAGGAGCAAAAAATTAAATATGAGATAAAGAATCAAAGTTATAAATTGTAACAATATAATTCTCAATAAAATAAATGGTTAAAAGAACTTAAAAATTAAAAACAATCCAAAAACTTTAACTCCACTTAAAGAAAAATTTTTTGTTGCCTTGCGATATTGGTTTTTTAAGTATTTTACAAATATGATAGCACCTATTTTCTATAAACTTAGCAAACCTCTTCCGCCTCATTATCAATTCTACTTTATCACTTATCACGCCACAGGACACAATGCTATGATGGATTTTTTAAAATATTGTGGCGTTTCTATCAATGGAGATTGCCAAGAAATAAATAGTCTTGAGAGATATAAGAAAAATTACGAAACACTATCTAGATTCCACACCCATTGCTCTCTTGCTCTTTGTGAATACAATTTTAAAGATTTTTACCAATACACACATCTTTTAAACGCTAGAGTGCCTGCTCTCCTTCTAGTGCGCGACCCAATCTCTGTTTTAAAGTCTTGCATTAACTTTGTTGCAACCCCAAAAGAAAAAACAATAAATGGGGGGGGGGGCAAAATAAACTCTTGAATATTTGCAATATAGTGCTTACAATCCTAAAACCAAAGAATTTCATCTCGCTAACTCTCCTTGCCTTGACAACATAGAATCCTATGTAATCCGATATCAAAATAAAAAAGTATTGCATTCTCTATTTATCTTCGATAAACTCCTCTCTAGCGTGCCACAGATTACACAAAAATATTATATAGATATGAAAGAAATACAAACAACAATGCAGTTTTTAAGCCAAAATCTTGGTTTGCCCTCTCCAAAGTAAGAAGATAAACATCTCTTTGAAAGACAAGTTTATGCACATTTGTATTTTATTTTCCTCTAAGTCTTGTGATTTTCACAAAAGATTTTGAAATCAAACTCTTACTCGCCAACCGCACAAAACACACAAAAGGTATAGATATGACAGAAAATCTTATGCCGCTCTCTTATCAAAGGAATCCAAACTTGGAAAACTGCAAAGTCTTTATCCAAACGCACAAAGAAGCACAAGAAATTTCTAAGCATTTTGCGCAAATCCAAGCAGAATTGATTACCACATTAGAAGCAATTTTACAAATTGTAGAATTAAAAAACACTAAGTGAAAAAGATATTTTAGAATATTTCAAATCCAATCTAAAGATTGCAAGAGATTTCAAAGAAATTTTAGAGATTGATTTACAAGATTTGAAGCGAGAAAGACCGAATATTATAGAATCTTGGAAATATTATCAGGAGTTTATAAGAATATGTGAAGAATTAGATAGAGAACAAGTATCATAAAAGTCGTATTTCCCCTTGTCATTGCGAGAAATTGTCAGCCAATGCAACTTCGTGGCAATCTATAATTTTAAATTTAAGAAAATCAAACAATGGAATCGCAAAAAAGATTAAAGGCGAAATTTTGGATTATAAATTTATTAGTGGGCAAATCACATAGTTTTCAATTTCAACGATTCATAATAATATAAAAAAGCAAAATCTCAAGCAAACTAGAAATATTCAATAAAAAATAAGAATAAGGAGAAATATTAAAAAAGAATAATCTCTGAAAACTAAGCAGGAAAAGAACAACTTAAACTAAAAGAAACGAATCTTTAGTCTTTTCTCTTGAAAGGAGGTGATCCAACCGCAGGTTC
>NZ_NXLS01000018.1 GCF_003364315.1 Helicobacter ganmani
GTAGAGTTTTATTCTTTTACAAATATTTTATGTAAAATGCACCCCTCTCAATACAAATGCACAATCCACAGGAATTCTGCCAATCTTTACAATTCCATAATATGCTTTTATTTATTTTTACAATCTCCTATTCTTGCAAAAAACCAATAAAATAAGAGTAAAATAACTTATAAATAAACACAAATATAAGAATACCCCCCAATTTTCTTACTCTTTACTCTCCTTCTTACTCTTATTTCCTTCACCCTCTTTTGTCTTTTTAGATTCTTTTGCAGGTAAAGATTCTTCTACAATAAATTCTCCTTTGAGTTTTTCTAAAGTCTTCTTTCCAAATCCTTTCACATTTCCTAATTCACTAACCGATTGAAAGGGTTTATTGGAGCGATATTCTATAATTGCTTGCGCCTTTGCTTCCCCTATTCCTTTGACACTCATTAATTCTTCTTTACTTGCAGTATTGAGATTGACTGCACCAAAGAGCCAAGAAACCATTAAGAATCCTAAAATTAAAAATCTCATTTTTTCTCCTTATTTTTAATGTAAAAAGTTTTTCATTGTATCTAAATTAAAGAAAGATTCTTGAAATCTCCTTTACAAAAAAGCTAAAAAAGATTCCATTGTTACAGAAGGGAACATTGTTTGGAATGCTTCAATATTTTTGCTTGTTAGCTTTTATATTTCAAGACTTAAAGGACAAATCCTAAGCCAACATTGTGTTTTCTATCACATTATTGTATTCCTGTCCTTGCAAGGAGCAACGCGCAAAGCAATCCATACCGCAAGAATCTCTCCCTTTACGATTCCAATTCCATTGTGAAGTTTTCTTGAACTAACACTCTAGATTGCTACGCATCACAACGACGTAGTAATATTCTTTAACCAATCCTCAAACAAAAACCAACAAGCCAATCCTATCCCCCCCCCAATCAATCAAATATAAAAATTGGGATTCCAATAAGTTATCCAAGCAATAAAACCAACAACTAATACAATATAAAGACAAATAAACACTATTTGCAAATAACTATTTGAATAAGGATAAACAAATGAAGCCAAATTGCTTAAAAATGTTTTGAAGTATGGATACAGATTTTCATAATGTTGCAAGCAGTCGTTTGATTTTATGGACACATAGCAAAAGCAGATAATTCTAAACTCATTCTTTACACTCTCATCTCCGCACCGTCCTACTTTACCACTCTTGCAAAGAGCAGTATCATCAGCGAAGAAGAGCTTAACTGCTAGGTTCGGAATGGAGCTAGGTGGAACCTCTTCTCTATCAGCACGAAGATGACAATGTAAAAAGCCTAAATCTTTTAAAATCTCTTAGCTCTAAGATTGTCTTTAAAGGATTCTATAAAGAATCTTGAACTTTTTTTCTTGCTTTATTTTCTTAAAACTTTTCTTTTGGTTTCTCTTGAAGTTTCCACGAAAGTTTTTAAATCTTTTTAGATTTTTCAATCTTTCTCTTTTGAAGTCTTAAGAGAGTATCAATAGAGATTTTTAAGTAATACCATCAATGTTTGCAAACAAACTAGATTCTTTCCTTTTTGAGTTCTTACACTCATTAAGGCAGTGGCTTTAAAAGTCATTTTAAGCCAATCGGTCTATTAGTAGTAGTCAGCTAAACATATTACTATGCTTACACCTCTACCCTATCAAGCAGGTAGTCTTCCTGCGACCTTCAGGGAAAGTTCATCTTGGAGTTGGCTTCACGCTTAGATGCTTTCAGCGTTTATCACATCCATACGTAGCTACGCTGCGATGCCCATAGCAGGACAACAGCTACACCAGTGGTATGTCCATCCCGGTCCTCTCGTACTAGGGACAGATCTCCTCAACTTTCCTACGCCCACGGCAGATAGGGACCGAACTGTCTCACGACGTTCTGAACCCAGCTCGCGTACCGCTTTAAATGGCGAACAGCCATACCCTTGGGACCTGCTCCAGCCCCAGGATGCGATGAGCCGACATCGAGGTGCCAAACCTCCCCGTCGATGTGAGCTCTTGGGGGAGATCAGCCTGTTATCCCCGGGGTACCTTTTATCCTTTGAGCGATGACCCTTCCACACAGAATCACCGGATCACTATGACCGACTTTCGTCTCTGCTTGACTTGTTTGTCTTACAGTCAGGCTGGCTTATGCCATTACACTCTACAAATGATTTCCAACCATTTTGAGCCAACCTTTGCAAGCCTCCGTTACTTTTTAGGAGGCGACCGCCCCAGTCAAACTACCCACCAGGCATTGTCCTACTAGAGGATAACTCTAGCTAGTTAGCAGACAGAAACATTAAGGGTGGTATCTCAACGATGGCTCCATCTCTACCGGAGTAAAGATTTCAAAGCCTCCCACCTATGCTGCGCATAATGTTCCCATCGGCAGTGCCAAGCTGTAGTAAAGGTCCACGGGGTCTTTCCGTCTTGCCGCGGGTAGGAGGAATTTTCACCTCCACTACAATTTCACTGAATCACTCTTTGAGACAGCTCCCATCTCGTTACGCCATTCATGCAGGTCGGTATTTAACCGACAAGGAATTTCGCTACCTTAGGACCGTTATAGTTACGGCCGCCGTTTATTCGGGCTTCAATTCATAGCTTCATCTTGCGACTGACTAATCCTCTTAACCTTCGAACACCGGGCAGGCGTCACACCTTATACTTCCTCTTACGAGTTGGCAAAGTGCTGTGTTTTTGGTAAACAGTCGGGAGGGACTCTTTGCTGAGACCATATTGCTATGGCACACCTTATTGCGAACTTACGGTGTTAGTTTGCAGAGTTCCTTAAAGAGAGTTCTTTCACGCGCCTTAGAATACTCATCTCATCTACCTGTGTCGGTTTGCGGTACGGGCAATATTAGCTAAACTTAGAGGCTTTTCTTGGCACGACGATCTTAACAATTCTCCTTTCCATCCGAAGACTTCAAAGAGCCTGTTGGGTTTGGGATACGGGAGCGGATTTTCCAATCTCCTAACTTGCACCTTTCGACTGACACTTCTATCCGTCAGCTTGTCTTGACCCTATGCGTCCCCACATCGCACACTAATATTGGTATTGGAATATTAACCAATTTTCCATCGACTACCCCTTTCGGACTTGTCTTAGGACCCGACTAACCCTACGATGACGAGCATAGCGTAGGAAACCTTAGATTTTCGGCGAAGTGGATTCCCACCACTTTTATCGCTACTCATTCCTGCATGCTCACTTCTATACGCTCCACCACTCCTTACCGGTATGGCTTCAATGCTGTATAGAACGCTCTTCTACCACTGTGCATCAGCACAATCTACAACTTCGGTGTCTATCTTAGCCCCGTTATATTTTCAGCGCAGAATCACTAGACCAGTGAGCTGTTACGCTATCTTTAAAGGATGGCTGCTTCTAAGCCAACCTCCTGGTTGTCTGAGTAACTCCACATCTTTTTCCACTTAGAATAGAACTTTGGGACCTTAGTTGGTAGTCTGGGTTGTTCCCCTTTAGACGATTGATTTTATCACCCACCGCCTGACTCCCAAGATACGGTAATAGGTATTCGTAGTTTGACAGGGGTTGGTACCGCGGTGAGCAGCCCTAGCCCAATCAGAGCTCTACCCCCTATTACTATCACTTGAGGCTATACCTAAATATATTTCGAAGAGAACCAGCTATCACTGAGTTTGATTGGCCTTTCACCCCTATCCACAGCTCATCCCAACCCGTTTCAATGGGTACGAGTTCAGTCCTCCGGTGGGTGTTACCCCACTTTCAACTTGGCCATGGATAGATCACTCAGCTTCGGGTCTGCAGCATCTGACTAAAACGCCCTATTAAGACTCGCTTTCGCTACGGCTTCACATTGGTTTAACCTTGCCAGATACCACAACTCGCAGGATCATTATGCAAAAGGCAGTCCATCACCCTGATAAATCATAGGGCTCTGAATGATTGTAGGCAAATGGTTTCAGGTTCTATTTCACTCCGCTCACTGCGGTTCTTTTCACCTTTCCCTCACGGTACTGGTTCGCTATCGGTGTAGTAGTAGTATTTAGGGTTGGAGAGTGGTCTCCCCTGCTTCAGTCCGGGTTTCACGTGCCCTGACCTACTCTGGATACTGCTACCTAGAAATACTCTTTCATATACGGGACTATCACCCTCTATGGCTATTCTTTCCAAAATGTTCTATTAGAGTATTCCAGTGGATATTGCAGTCCTCAACCCCCAATGCAAGCATTGGGTTTGCCCTTTTCCCCGTTCGCTCGCCGCTACTAAGAGAATCTCGTTTGATTTCTTTTCCTCTAGCTACTGAGATGTTTCACTTCGCTAGGTTCGCTCCATTTAAGGTAATGTGTATTGCTACACATTGGGTTGCCCCATTCGGAAATCTATGGCTCAAAGCTTCTTGACAGCTCCCCATAGCTTATCGCAGTCTAGTACGTCCTTCATCGCCTCTACTACCCAAGGCATCCACCATTTGCCCTTTACAAGCTTAACTGACTTTGTATTCTTTAACGCCACTGCCTTAATGAATGTAAATCCATTAAAACAATCTTGGTTATTTGCGTGATTGTAGTTATTACTTATTTTAGGCTTTAACAATGAGTTGTGTAAGAACA
>NZ_NXLS01000019.1 GCF_003364315.1 Helicobacter ganmani
TTTAACCTCCCCTTAAGTTTTCTTTGCTATAATTTTGCTTCCTTTTTTGCGCTAAAAATCTTTAGAGTAAAAATGTTCTTTAACTTTTGTAATGTATTTACATCTATATAAAGTTAAAATGATCTTTGAAAACTAAGCAGGAAATAGAAGAACAACATTCTTTTTATTTTCTAATTTCTTAACAACATAAACTCATTTATTACTTTGTAGTTTTACGCTTGTAAAACACAAGTCTAAACAGAGATTTTGAGATTTTAGGACAAACTAACCTAATCTTGATTTTTCTTTTTATTGCTTTTTGCAGAGTTTGCAATTTGTTTTTGCGACAGACCTTAAGTCTAGTCTCCACACAAATTGCCTCACAACTACAAAAATCATTCAAAAATTAAAATCAATCTAAACATTTAATTTCAAAGTATTTTGCGGAGGGTTTGTGGGTTGTGAGCTTTTTACAACTAAATTGCCATAAGTAAAGGCTATTCAAGAGTAAAAAGCGAATCTCACATAAAATCACCCAAAAGACAAAGAAATTTTATGGAGAGTTTCTGTCATTAATTTTATATTTTTGACTCAAACTCCCATTAGATTTTTATGGAGAGTTTGATCCTGGCTCAGAGTGAACGCTGGCGGCGTGCCTAATACATGCAAGTCGAACGATGAAGCTCTAGCTTGCTAGAGTGGATTAGTGGCGCACGGGTGAGTAATGCATAGATAACATGCCCTTTAGTCTAGGATAGCCATTGGAAACGATGATTAATACTGGATACTCCTTACGAGGGAAAGTTTTTCGCTAAAGGATTGGTCTATGTCCTATCAGCTTGTTGGTGAGGTAATGGCTCACCAAGGCTATGACGGGTATCCGGCCTGAGAGGGTGAACGGACACACTGGAACTGAGACACGGTCCAGACTCCTACGGGAGGCAGCAGTAGGGAATATTGCTCAATGGGGGAAACCCTGAAGCAGCAACGCCGCGTGGAGGATGAAGGTTTTCGGATTGTAAACTCCTTTTGTTAGAGAAGATAATGACGGTATCTAACGAATAAGCACCCCTGAGAGGGTGAACGGACACACTGGAACTGAGACACGGTCCAGACTCCTACGGGAGGCAGCAGTAGGGAATATTGCTCAATGGGGGAAACCCTGAAGCAGCAACGCCGCGTGGAGGATGAAGGTTTTCGGATTGTAAACTCCTTTTGTTAGAGAAGATAATGACGGTATCTAACGAATAAGCACCGGCTAACTCCGTGCCAGCAGCCGCGGTAATACGGAGGGTGCAAGCGTTACTCGGAATCACTGGGCGTAAAGAGCGCGTAGGCGGGATAGCAAGTCAGATGTGAAATCCTATGGCTTAACCATAGAACTGCATTTGAAACTGTTATTCTAGAGTATGGGAGAGGTAGGTGGAATTCTTGGTGTAGGGGTAAAATCCGTAGAGATCAAGAGGAATACTCATTGCGAAGGCGACCTGCTAGAACATAACTGACGCTGATGCGCGAAAGCGTGGGGAGCAAACAGGATTAGATACCCTGGTAGTCCACGCCCTAAACGATGAATGCTAGTTGTTGTGGAGCTTGTCTCTGCAGTAATGCAGCTAACGCATTAAGCATTCCGCCTGGGGAGTACGGTCGCAAGATTAAAACTCAAAGGAATAGACGGGGACCCGCACAAGCGGTGGAGCATGTGGTTTAATTCGAAGATACACGAAGAACCTTACCTAGGCTTGACATTGATAGAATCCGCTAGAGATAGTGGAGTGCTAGCTTGCTAGAACTTGAAAACAGGTGCTGCACGGCTGTCGTCAGCTCGTGTCGTGAGATGTTGGGTTAAGTCCCGCAACGAGCGCAACCCTCGTCCTTAGTTGCTAACTATTCGGTAGAGCACTCTAAGGAGACTGCCTTCGCAAGGAGGAGGAAGGTGAGGATGACGTCAAGTCATCATGGCCCTTACGCCTAGGGCTACACACGTGCTACAATGGGAAGCACAAAGAGATGCAATATTGTGAAATGGAGCAAATCTATAAAACTTCTCTCAGTTCGGATTGTAGTCTGCAACTCGACTACATGAAGCTGGAATCGCTAGTAATCGTAAATCAGCTATGTTACGGTGAATACGTTCCCGGGTCTTGTACTCACCGCCCGTCACACCATGGGAGTTGTATTCGCCTTAAGTCGGAATGCCAAACTGGCTACCGCCCACGGCGGATGCAGCGACTGGGGTGAAGTCGTAACAAGGTAACCGTAGGTGAACCTGCGGTTGGATCACCTCCTTTCAAGAGAAAAGACTAAAGATTCGTTTCTTTTAGTTTAAGTTGTTCTTTTCCTGCTTAGTTTTCAGAGATTATT
>NZ_NXLS01000020.1 GCF_003364315.1 Helicobacter ganmani
GATACTGCTGTTTCTGTTTCTGGAACTGCTGGGGGAAGCTCCTCTGCTCCTGATAGTGTTTTTACACTTAGTTTGTGGAAGAAGTTTTAGGAAAATGCTTTGTAAGATAGTGAATCTGAAGTAATCCAAATGAAAAAATCTTGCCATTTGTGATTCCATTGTTAATTTTCTATTTGCATTATTATAGATTGCCACGCAAGTTTAAAAACTTGCTCACAAGGACAAAGCATTCAAAGCAAACCTGTTTTCTTGTGTAACAATCTTAAACAAACTAAAAAGTTAAAAAACTTTTATATTTTGTTTTAAGATTCTGCAATTTATAATGAAATTTCAAACTTTCAAATAAGGAATAAAGATGAAAAAACTAATATTAGGAGCTTTGTTAAGCTTAGGAATCTCAAGCACACTCTTTGCTGAAGTAGATTTCATTGCCCTTGCAACTAATGGAGAATTTAACGAACAAAGTGCAGGTGTGAAAGTCTTAAATGAGGAGGAGATGAGTAAGGTTGTGGGGGGAGCAACGATTTCCCCCAAAACGATTCTTAATAGTTATGGGGTTACAAATAATTCAGGCACAAAAATATCTTATACTGCCTATTATAAATTAATCCCAGAAAGAGCAAATGAGCTATTGCCACTCAATGTGGATACAGGTTCTGGAGAATATATCCCAGCAGTTTCTGCAACTTTTAATTTTCTAACAAATAAAGTTAGCATAGAAATTATTGGGGTAAGTCAATACAATCCTGTCTATACAAGAAGTGCGGATAGCTATTATGCCAATCGCCTTCTCACAGAAAACAACAAAAGACTTTATAATCAGGCGGAAAATTTTATTAGGCAAGATAAGACAAGTTATCGTTCTATGGGAGCAAATTTTAATCTCAAATATAGATAATGGAACGCCTTTTGCTTATCCTTTAATAGATTTTATGCAAGGGATAAGCGAATGTTTGAACTAAATACTTCTTTGCCTAATTATCACAATGCAATCTTATACAGCAATAAGAATAGCCAAATTAAAGATAATGAAAAAGATGTGAATTTACAATCTGCTACAATCAGCAATGAGGAAGCAAAGGAAGCCTTAAATAGCCGATATAATAGCGGGATTTACACATATCATCTCGCATTAGATGAATTTCCAGATATTGCGTTTTCTGAAATTCTACACAAAACAGATTCCTTTCGCTCTAAAATTTTAAAACAAGCCACCAATCAACATATACCAACAGAAAATGAATATCAAAAAGCAAGGGATTCTCTTAATGAACAACTAGACAATATTTTAATTGAGCTTTATAAACAAGAGCCAAATTTAGAAAAAAATCCTAATAATTATCTAATTGATGGTGCGATAAGAATGAAAGTGTTTTTAAAAATGGACGAGGAAAATATGCAAACAAGCAAACAGGCATTATTAAATTCAATCAATTCTTTCAATTGCGCCTCTGATACCAAAGATTTAAAAGCTAATCTATCAAATTATATTAGTAATGTTGAGGGTGTAGCCTATAATATGATTGAGCAATTTAATTGTTTATTTGCTTGTTTGGATATTCCAAAGTCTCAACAAAAATCCATTGAAAACGCCCTTAGCATTATCACAAGTTATACATACGATAAGAGCGGAAGGCTTACAGATTCCCTCAATATAGGAGGTTATGCTATTTCTTGGGAGGGGGATAATCCTACAATTTTTCAAGGTTCTTATTCCTTGAAAATTTCTTATTCACCACAAGAGGATATTTTACTTTCTCTCTCCTCCAACTTTGATTCCTCACAAACTTTCTTTGAAGTCTTAGAGCAAAGAGATAAACTAGAAAAAGAAAATCAAGAATTAAAAACCAAACAAGCTTATAATGCTTATGGAATCCCTCAAAATACCTTTACTAAGTCCGATTCCACAGATTCCATAATACAAACACTGCTTAAAGAATCAAAAAGTGGTAATGGTGTTTAGGATTTATCATTGTGAGCGGCGAAACGACAAGGCGCACAATCTGCAAACAATTTGCCTACACTTGCAAATCCATAATTCTATACAGAAGTATTTAACAAGAATTTTGCAATGACACAGCATAAAATTAAACTTGTTTCTTTATGTAATACTTTTCATCAAATCAAAAGTTAAAAAATATTTTACACTTAATTTTAAGATTCTGTAACTTATAATAAAAGTTTAAACTTTTAAAAAAGAGAAATAATGAAAAAATTAATCTTAGGATTCTTATTAATCTTTGGAATCTCAAGCACACTCTTTGCTGAAGTAGATTTCATTGCCCTTGCAACTAATGGAGAATTTAACGAACAAAGTGCAGGTGTGAAAGTCTTAAATGAG
>NZ_NXLS01000021.1 GCF_003364315.1 Helicobacter ganmani
GATACTGCTGTTTCTGTTTCTGGAACTGCTGGGGGAAGCTCCTCTGCTCCTGATAGTGTTTTTACACTTAGTTTGTGGAAGAAGTTTTAGGAAAATGCTAGAAATAAAAAATAAGTCGCTTACCTCTCATTCAAACTTTAATAAGATAAACTCTAATGTGAATGCAAATTTGTCTAAGGAGGATTTTCAAACCCTCTTTTTGTTGCAAAATAAAAATGCAGAAATGAAAAATAATTCTTTAAAGAATGAGGATTTAGCAAATCTTGCTTTTTTAAAAATGAATGATTTTCAGACATTAGCACCAAACAACAATAAAGCAACACTTTTTGGATATAGTGTTGATGAAAATGGGTTTATGGGGGCAGATTTTAATAAAAAAGCAGGATTGCCTAGTGATTTTAAGATACATAAAGAAACACTAGAAAAAATGCACAAAACTTATGTAACCCCTAATACAATGTCTATGCCAAGTGGAGAGAGCGCAAACTTCACGCTTCAAAATGGCGTATATTATGCGGGTGCGATGCCACTTGCTAATGGGCAGAGTTATTTTAATAAACTTGATATTGCAAGCGTTTTTAAATGGGCTTACACTCAATTAGAACCGCTCATTAAAGATTCTACAAAAAACGCTTATAATTTGGGAGAATTACAGAAATATTTCCCTGCTGGAATTGCGTATGATAGCGGGGAGATAACTAAAATTTATCAAAATCAGGAGGAGTTAGAATCTGCAATGCACGAAAAGGATATATTATTTAATTTGGGATTAAGTAATGGAGCTAAAAATTTATTTTTTGTTTTTGAAAAGGACGGCAGCATCAATGAATCTGACCTTTATATGTGTGATGAATCCTTTAGCATTAAACAATACATTAATGAAAACAACATTTCCAAAGAGGGATTGCTCGTAGCTTTTATGGCACAACAAGGAGCAGTATTTAAAGCACAATCGCCCGAAACAATAAAGAGCGAATACCAAAAAGCATTGGAAAATTTTGAGAAGTTTTATTATGGTGGCGATAGTGTAAGCAACTATAATGCTATAAAAGCTGGAGCTTTAAGTATTGATGATTTCATAGAATCTAGTCTTGAATGCAATTTATGGCTTTATTACTATTTTATGCAAGGTAACAAAGAACCCCATTTGCTACCTAGTAAAATGAATTTACAGGGATATTTAGAATGGGATTCCTATACTCCCAAACAAGAACAACGCTACCAAGCCCTAAACAACCAAGATTTTATGGACTATCTTAAAACAACTATTAAGGCTATGGTAGGATAAGGTTATTTTGTGTAAGCATAAGTCTTTGTAAATTTGCTTATAAATGGCTGTCTAAGAAGTTTATTCGTATTCTTGTCTCTCACTTCTAGCCAACTCTTTTGATATTGTCCAGAGTAAGACCAAGAATATTTTAATTGATACCTATGAACAAGATAGAGTGATTCCGTATTGGGGTTGATAGCTTTAATATAATCATTATACAATGAACTACCTATAGCTTCTGTAATTAGATAGTAGTTATTTGTATATAAACCATATTTTCTTTCTGTCCTCGCATATGAAATTGCCCCTCCCACAACCTTACTCATCTCCTCCTCATTTAAGACTTTCACACCTGCACTTTGTTCGTTAAATTCTCCATTAGTTACAAGGGCAATGAAATCTACTTCA
>NZ_NXLS01000022.1 GCF_003364315.1 Helicobacter ganmani
TTCAGATAATTTGCGATTCTTTATATCAAATTTGGAATACTTATTGCTAGTCCTTAAGCATATAGTTTATTATGTAAGGAATACGAATGCTTAAAAAGATTTTGCTTTCTTTAGGGTTTTTAATTTTTACCTTTTCACTTAGTTTTGCTTCTGACCCTATTACAATGGATTCTTTGTTTAAAAAACAAATAGGACTAAGAAGTATTACAAGTGTGAGTTTCTTAAGTAGTGGCAATGCTTATATTTACAATCTCTATCCTACTTTAGTAGCACAACCAGATACAAAAACTTGGACAGATACCAAACAGCTTTCTATCAATCAGACTTTTATTTATACACTTACTCCAAAATTTGATTTATTAGTTTCTGGAAATGGTAGCTACAAACAAAACGAATATTTTAATTATTTAGGATTTGAATATACGACAGAAAGAAGCTTTGATTTTGATTCTTTATGGATTGGTGGAATCTATACAGCAGATACCCTCTTTGAAATGTTTGTCCCGCAAATCACCTTGCAAGGTGCAGTGATTCAAAGAGAGGAGCATTTTGATGAAACAAAAAATTTTTCGCTTAAATCTTTTTCCGCACAATTCGCATTCAAAAACTATTCTGACCCTGTTGTATCCTCTCTTTATATTGGTGGGGTTTATAATGGTGAAAGGAATTTTGATTATGGTAAATTAGAATATGGGAATACCTTGTTCTTTGGATTTGATATGTCTGTGATTCTTAGCCCTAAAGTTTCTTTAGACGCAGGATTAGAGCAGAGATTCCAAAGTGGTTCTAAATTTGAGGGTAGAAAAACCTCTAATTCTTATTCTATCCCTACCTTTTCTCTAGGGGCAACTTATAGTTTAAATTCTGATACTGCTGTTTCTGTTTCTGGAACTGCTGGGGGAAGCTCCTCTGCTCCTGATAGTGTTTTTACACTTAGTTTGTGGAAGAAGTTTTAGGAAAATGCT
>NZ_NXLS01000023.1 GCF_003364315.1 Helicobacter ganmani
AGGATTTCCTCTTTGTGTTTTAAAAGGAAAGGTGTTTGAGTAGAAAAAGGAATTTGAGAAAAAAGTTTAAAAAAGAAAGATTCTATCTTAAAAGAATTGTTTTCTTGAGATTTGAGTTTGTGCATTAGGGTTTCTATTGCCTTTAAAAAAGAAAGAGAATCTAAAAGAAATTCTTTAGGAATAAAGCAATAAGAAAGATGTAATTCTTGCAGTTTTGCTTTATATTCTTGGTGCAATTTATAAATGTGTTTAGCTTCTTTTATTTTCTTGTTTAATGTAAAATATCCTCCTTTATACCAAATCTTATCTGCCTTGCTTAAAGCTTCCCCTAAGAGATAAGCTAAATGGTATTTATAAGATAAAGATTCTGGATAATCTTTACAAGATTGCAAGGGAGGATATTTAAGGGAGGGAAAGACTTGTATGGTTTGTTTATAGAATTGCTGTTGTTGTTTGTGGGTTTGTTTAAGTTTATAAAGAGAAAGGAGGAGGTTTAAAAAGGCAAGAGGTGTAAAGGAATCTAAATAAGGGTTAGAATGCCCCCCCCCCCGCACAGGAATAGAATGATTTAGAGTTTCTTGAGGTTTAAAAGAGAAAGGAGAGTTTGTTTTGTTATTTTGAGATTCTTTAGAGTTGAAGTTTTCTTGTGAGATTCCTTTTCTTTGTTTATCGTATTCTATTAAGGCTAAACCTAATTTATAAGCAAGATGATTCTTTATTCTTTCTTTAGCGGAATGGGGATTAAACATTGTGTTGGAAGTGCAATACATTAGGGATTCCTTTG
>NZ_NXLS01000024.1 GCF_003364315.1 Helicobacter ganmani
AGCAACAACTGCAAATCCTCTTCCGTGTTCTCCTGCTCTTGCTGCTTCAATGGCTGCATTAAGGGCTAAAAGATTGGTTTGGTCTGCAATGTCTTTAATTACGCCTACAATGTTTTTAATATCCTCTGCTTGTCTTGTAACCTCTGCGGTTTTATCACTAACATTTTGCATAGAAGAACTTATCTCTTCAATAGCTGCTGCAGATTGTTGCAAAGAACTTGCTTGAGAAGAACTACCATCTAAGAGCTTACTCATAGAGTTTTGTAATTCAATGGTTTGTTTGACTAAGTCTTTGGCATAGCTTTCAGAAGAAATAAGCATTTTTCTAATTTCTTCTCCTAAAATATTCGTAGTGGTTTCTACACTTCCTTGTGCATTAGGAACTTCAGTAGTAAAGTCTAAGGATTTATAAGATTCAAAGACTTCATTGATTGCATTCATATTGCTTCCTACTTTATGTTGTAAGACATCTAGCATTGCATTTAATACATTCTTTAATTCTATCAGTTGTGGATTGTGAGGATTCTCTACGATTCTTGCAGTTAAATCTCCCTCTTCTACTGCTTTAGCAGTTTCTGCAGATTGTGCAATGGCTGTTTGGTCTTTTTCTAAACCATACTGAATGTTTTGAATGTTTTGATTAATTTCTTTTGCCATAATGCCAAATTCGTCGTGGGATTCTATTTTGATGAGATTGGCTGTTTGTGTATCGTGGTTGAGGTAGGAGAAGAAAT
>NZ_NXLS01000025.1 GCF_003364315.1 Helicobacter ganmani
CTGCCTTAATGAATGTAAATCCATTAAAACAATCTTGGTTATTTGCGTGATTGTAGTTATTACTTATTTTAGGCTTTAACAATGAGTTGTGTAAGAACATTTAGAATCTTTTTTAGGATTCTAATGTAAAGATTTATAAAAACACTAAAGGGAAGTTTGAAGTTTTTCTTTTGTTTTCTTTTACTTCTAACTTTCTTTTAATCCTATTCTATGCTAAGCATAAAAAAGAATGGATTATTAAATACTTACATTAGAATCTTTTTATTGTATTGACTACACCAATGATGCATTAATTTTGGTGGAGAATAGCGGGATCGAACCGCTGACCTCCTGCGTGCAAAGCAGGCGCTCTCCCAGCTGAGCTAATTCCCCATAATAGGGTAGTTTAATAATTAAAATTGATTATTTTTGAATGATTTTTGTAGTTGTATTAGAAATTTTAAAAAGAGCTACCTCATAAGGTAATGACTGAAAAAAATCTCATACTCTGCAAAAAGTATCAATAAAGAACAATTTCTGGTGGGCTTAGGAGGACTTGAACCTCCGACCTCACCCTTATCAGGGGTGCGCTCTAACCACCTGAGCTATAAGCCCCTACTTTAAAGTTAAATAATCTCTGAAAACTAAGCAGGAAAAGAACAACTTAAACTAAAAGAAACGAATCTTTAGTCTTTTCTCTTGAAAGGAGGTGATCCAACCGCAGGTTC
>NZ_NXLS01000026.1 GCF_003364315.1 Helicobacter ganmani
TTCTTAATTTGTAGATAGAATCTCTTAAAAATTTATTCCTCCTCACCTAAAATACATTGCAACACTTTTTTATACGCGGACAATTTAGCTCTAGCCTCTATTTGCATTAAAGCTAAAGGTGCATTGATTTCTATATTTTCAACTTTGCCTTTTGTATATCCTGAATCCTCAATCTTTTGAATCTCAAGATTAATGGTTTTTTCTAGGCTCTCTTCTTTTCCATATGTTTTTAAAATCCACTCTTTAAGAGATTTGCTAAATCTTAAGCTCTCAAAAAATTCTTTTGCGGTTTCTTGATTATTCCAATTATGAATACTGCTTAAGTCTGCCGCTAAAGAGGAATCAAAATCTTTTACTTCATTAATGCAAACTAAAGATTCTAAAAAACTCTTTTTAGAGATTCTGTTTTTAACTTCATCCAATATATCGCAATCGTCAAACTCATCTAAATCAACATAAACATTTACACTTACATAATCGCCAGCCATTTTATCTCCTTTCTCTTTCTAAATTTTCTTTAATTGTATTCTTAATCTCTTCAAAAATAGCCCTTATTGCAGGATTGTTTGATAAAATTTCAAATTCACCTTTGGAGCGCTCTTTATAAAAGCGGTTTTGTCCTTGAGCTTCTGCTACAACTTTATGAAAAACCGCAACATTCTTTAACCCTCTTTGTTTATAAAGCTCTCGCATTCTG
>NZ_NXLS01000027.1 GCF_003364315.1 Helicobacter ganmani
TACAATCTACAAAAATATTTAATCCCTTATTCAAGGACTCTCTTGCGTATTCTTATCCTTGTGCTTTGTTGCATTCATTTAACTTTTGGCTTTCGCGTTCAATCCCTCCAAGAACTCCACAATCAAAATGTAATCCGACAACAATTTGAGGAATCTTGCGGAGCTTCCTCTCTTGCCACACTCTTAAATCTTTTTGGAATCAAACAATACCAAGAACAAGAGATTTTAAATGTATTAAACCAAAAAACAGATATGTTAAGCTTCCAAGAACTGCAAAAAGCAGCCACTATTTTGGGATATGATACAAAAGGATTCCAACTCTCAAGAGAGATTTTACAGCGCACCGCTTATCCTTTGCTTGTGAGGATAGAAGATGACCCTAGATTTCCTCATTTTGTAGTGATTATGAATTTTAAAGGAGATTTTCTCAAAGTTTTTGACCCAAATTTCGGGGAATATATCAGCACTAAGAAAGAATTTTATTCTATTTGGGATAGGAATCACACAGGGGGATTCGCTCTTGTAGTTACAAACAAAGAAAATTCTAAACCACTTTTACAGGATTTAAAGTTTCCTAGCGAAGTGTTTTTCAGATAATTTGCGATTCTTTATATCAAATTTGGAATACTTATTGCTAGTCCTTAAGCATATAGTTTATTATGTAAGGAATACGAATGCTTAAAAAGA
>NZ_NXLS01000028.1 GCF_003364315.1 Helicobacter ganmani
GCCTTAATCCTAGCAAAAGCATTTATCTAGGCGACCATATTTGGGTGGGGCAAGAAGTGGGATTCTTAAAAGGTTGCTTTATTGCTTCGGGTTCTGTCATAGCGGCAAAGAGTTTGGTAACTGCAAAGAAGTTTTATTCTAATACAATTAATGCGGGGAATCCTTGCAAACAAGTAAAAGAGGGAATCTTTTGGAGTGGGGAGTGTGTGCATAGTTGGGACAAAGTAACAACAGAACATTATGAGCAAAACCACAAAGATGACTTCAAATTCACCTATCAAAAAGATTCCTTTCTTTCCCCTTATGCCATAGAACAAAAGCTAGAATCCTTGCAGAGCGCACAAGAAAAGCTAGAATTTATTTATGATTCTCTCTATTGCAATACAAATAAGAATCGCTTTGCTTATTTTGAAGATTGTCCTTTTGAGATTCCTTTACCCTTAATACCTAAACAATTTGAAAAACTAAAGTTTAAAACTTTAAAAACCCCTCAATCTATTTTTACTTTTCCTATTCCAAATCCTAAAGATTCCTTGCAAACTAGAATCAAAAATCTTGAATCTCTCCTCTTTGGCACAGCAAAAGACAGAATCAAAAACCATCTTAGCTACCAATTAGGACAAATCCTCCTTAAAGATTCTAAATCTTTCTTTGGA
>NZ_NXLS01000029.1 GCF_003364315.1 Helicobacter ganmani
CAAGGGCAATGAAATCTACTTCAGCAAAGAGTGTGCTTGAGATTCCAAAGATTAATAAGAATCCTAAGATTAATTTTTTCATTATTTCTCTTTTTTTAAAAGTTTGAGATTCCATTATAAATTACAGAATCTAAAATGAAGTATAAAATATTTTTAACTTTCTTTAATTTAGTTAAACTTGTTACGCAAAGAAACAAGTTTGTGTTGAACACGGCGTCCTCACAAAAACTTACCATAACTTTTGCTTTACTATTTGCTAAATTCTTTGCAAAACTTCAGATAATTTGCGATTCTTTATATCAAATTTGGAATACTTATTGCTAGTCCTTAAGCATATAGTTTATTATGTAAGGAATACGAATGCTTAAAAAGA
>NZ_NXLS01000030.1 GCF_003364315.1 Helicobacter ganmani
TTATATTTCCCCCCCAAGCAAGTTTTTAAATGTGTGTGGCAAGAGTCCTCACAAAAAGTCTTAAAGGATTGTAATTTTAGCCTTACGATTCGTAATTCAAAATCTAGCCATTAAAGGTTTGATTGCTAAGATTATAGATTGTTTCACTTTACTCATAAGGACGGATTCTTTCCGTCCTCACATTTCATAGCAATCTATAATCTTACATAAAGTAAATTCACTATGGAATCTTAACTCTTTTTCTTATGCTCCTCTTTTAACTTACGCACTTTGCGGATAAAGGTGAGAAATCCCCCCCCCCCCCGCAGAGATAGAAGTA